>CALPZT020000199.1 GCA_943328365.2 Bifidobacterium breve
GATTGCGAGAACATCCACAAGGGCTTGCCGCGCGGAGGCGACTCGGGGAAGGACTCCTGACCCGAACCGGCGACAGCGGGCTCGAGCAACCCGAGCATCCCGGACTCCTCTCCGCTCAGATGCGGCCGATAACGATTGGCATCCTGTCGGTGATGACCTTGGCCGCATTCGAGGCCATTGCCACGGCAACTGCGATGCCAGTCGTCGCCCGCGAGCTCGATGCCCTCGGTGGGTACACGTGGGCGTTCAATGCCTACATCGCTGCATCGCTCCTGGCCATGGTGATCGCCGGGCTCTGGTGCGATGCCAGCGGGCCTCGGGGATCGATCATCCTCGGCATCAGCGCCTTCGCCATCGGATCGGTCGTCTCGGGCGCGGCTCCATCCCTGGCAGTCCTCATTGCCGGACGAGCCGGCCAAGGGGTCGGAAGCGGGGCGGTCATCGTCGGGCTATACGTCCTCATTGCCCGTGCCTACCCGGAGTCGTTGCGTCCCAAGGCATTTTCAGCGCTGGCAGCCGCATGGGTGCTGCCCTCACTCGTAGGTCCGCTCGTGGCGGGCTGGCTTGCCGACTCCGTGAGCTGGCGACTGGTGTTCTGGGTCGTGCCCATCTTCGTGCTCCCTCCACTGCTCCTCCTCCTTCCGAGATTGGCGGCCCACCAGGGCGGGACCCCGAACCCGCGAGCGCGTCAGCGAATCCTCGCCGGCATCGTTGCGACCGGGGGCCTGCTCGCCGTTCAGGACGGACTCCTGCGCGTGAGCTCGCCGGGCTTCGCCGAGGCGGGCCTCGGAATCCTCCTCATCCTCGGAGCAGCTCGAGTGCTGCTCCCGGCGGGATCTCTCACGTTCGCACGCGGTCTGCCGACGACGATCATGATGCGCGGCCTCATCGCTGCGGGCTACTTCTCCGCAGAGGTGTTCCTTCCGCTGGCGCTCGTCGAGATCAAGGGGGTGAGCATCACTGTTGCCGGCCTGGCGCTTGCCGTTGGCGCAGCGAGCTGGGCGATCGGCTCGTTCGCGCAGAGCAGGCTGAGCGGCTCGGCTGACCGCTCGACTGCCGTGCTCGTCGGTGCGCTCGTGGTTGTCGTCGCGATCCTCACCCTGCCGCTGGTGCTCGTTCCCTCGGTGTCGGTGTGGGTCGCTGCTGGGTCGTGGGCGCTGGCGGCTCTGGGCATGGGCCTGGCGATCCCGTCAATATCCGTCCAGACCATGAGGCTGTCGCCGGAGGCAGACCAGGGCATGAACTCCTCCGCCCTCCAGATCGTCGACTCCGTCCTCGTCGTCGTCGGCACGGCCCTCATCGGGACGGTCTACGCGCACGCGGTGGTGACCGGCGGAGCGACCTCGGCGACGTACTCGATCATGTGGATTGCGGCTGCCGCGATCGTGCTCGCCGCCGCCCTGCTTGCCCCTCGAATGCAGCCGATATCGGCGTAGGGGAGGATGATTGCGACCACTCGGCCCTGTGCCGCGAATCGAATGAGAGAGCGTGAGATGACCTCAATGACCTTCAGCCGACGAGTCACGGCCGGCGTTGCCGCCGCGGCAGCCGTCCTTCTCCTCGCATCCTGTGCGCAGGAGTCCACCTCCACCGCCGAGTCGTCAGCACCGGCTGCGCCGGCGTCAGCACCGGCCTCGGCCGCGGCGAGCGAGGCAGCCGTGCCCGACGAGTGCGCTCCGGAGAACCTCACGACCATTGACGCTGGCAAGCTCACGGTCGGCACCGATACTCCGGCGTACCCGCCGTACTTCGTCGATGACGACCCCAGCAATGGCCAGGGCTTCGAGTCTGCCGTCACCTACGCGGTGGCCGCTGGGCTCGGTTTCGATCCGACCGATGTCGTGTGGCAGGTCGTGCCGTTCAATACCTCATATGCCCCGGGTGACAAGACGTTCGACTTCGACATCAACCAGATCTCGATCACCCCGGAGCGCGCGAAGGTCGTCGACTTCTCCGACGGGTACTACACGGTGAACCAGGCGGTCGTCGCGCTCAAGGGCTCCCCTATCGCCAAGGCCACCACCCTTGCCGAGCTCAAGGGAGCGAAGCTCGGTGCGCAGGTCGGCACCACGAGCCTGGACTTCATCACCGAGGTGGTGCAGCCCGACGCCGAAGTACAGGTGTTCAATGACACGAACGATGCGAAGAACGCGATGCAGAACGAGCAGATCGACGGTCTTGTCGTCGACCTCCCGACGGCCTACTACGTCACTGCCGCCGAGATCGAAAATAGCCTCATCGTCGGTCAGTTCGAGGCGCAGGAAGGCGGCGAGGAGTTTGGGCTGCTCTTCCAGAAGGACAACCCGCTCGTCGGCTGCGTGAACAAGGTCCTTGCTGAGCTCAAGGCCTCAGGCGAGCTCAAGGCGATCCAGGACGAGTGGCTGGCGGGCACGACGGCCCCCTACTTCACCAAGAAGTAGGTCGGCGCCGGAGATCACCGCACGATCATGAGCGTTCTCGCACCCGCGCCCGGCGCAGCAGAGGTCTACAGGGACCCTGCTCGTCAGGCGCGGGTGCGTAGGCGCGCGAGGCGCGATGCCCTTGTCGGCATGGCGAGCCTTTTCGGGTTCGTCATCGTCGTGAGCATTGTCGTCTCGAGCTCGCCGGGTTGGCCCGCGGTCCAGGAGACCTTCTTCAACGGCCAGGAGTTCATCTCCACCTTCCCCGGGCTGCTTGAGGCCTTCTGGCTTAACGTCCGCATCTTCCTCGTCGCAGAGCCGCTCATTCTCATCATCGGCCTGCTCGTCGCGCTTGCCCGAACCCTCAGGTCGCCGATCTTCCTTCCGATTCGGGTGGTCGCGACCCTTTATGTCGACATCTTTCGCGGCGTCCCGACCATCCTCGTCATCTTCCTGCTCGGATTCGGGGTGCCGGCGCTGCGAATCGAGGGGATGCCCAAGGATGCAGTCTTCTGGGGGACTGCGGCGCTCGTCTTGTCCTACGGGGCATACGTCGCCGAGGTGTTTCGTGCCGGCATCGACTCAGTGCACCCGAGCCAGCGAATGGCGGCTCGATCGCTCGGCCTTTCGCTGTTCCAGACGAATCGGCACGTCGTGTTGCCGCAGGCGGTCCGCAATGTGGTGCCGCCACTGCTCAACGACTTCATATCGCTGCAGAAGGACACGGCTCTCGTGGCGGTGCTCGGCCCGATCGAGGTGCTGCGCAGGGCTCAGATCGACGCCTCGTCGACCTTCAACTACACCCCCTATGTTGGTGCCGCCCTCATCTTCATCGCGCTGACGATCCCGATGACACGGTTCGCCGACTGGATCCAGTCGCGATCCCGCAGCCGGCGTCGCGCAGGGGGCACGTCGTGAACTCGGCCATCCTGTCTGTTCGCGGGGTCTGGAAGTCATTCGACGAGCACCCGGTCCTTCGCGGGATCGACCTCGAGGTCGGGGCCCACCAGGCGGTCGTGCTCATCGGCGCCTCGGGCTCGGGCAAGTCGACGCTGCTGCGTTGCATGAATGGCCTGGAGTCGGTCGATGCCGGCACGATCATCCTCGATGGCGACGTCGATGTCACAGGCTTCGACACCGACCTTGACGTCGTCCGTCGCCGCATCGGAATCGTCTTCCAGTCCTACAACCTGTTTCCGCATATGACCGTCCTCGACAACATCGCCCTGGCTCCCAGGAAGGTGCTTCGCCGCGGTCGCGCTGAATGCGATGACCAGGCGCGAGGGCTCCTCGCGCGCTTCGGGCTCGAGGCGAAGGCTGGCGAGTATCCCGACCGGCTCTCCGGTGGGCAGGCCCAGCGCGTTGCCATCATCCGTGCCCTCGCGATGGAGCCGGAGATCATGCTCTTCGACGAGATCACGTCAGCCCTTGATCCGCTGCTCGTCGGCGAGGTCCTCGATGCCGTCCGCGAACTCAAGTCGGGTGGGCTCACCATCGTCATGGCGACCCACGAGATGACGTTCGCGAGGGATGTCGCCGATCAGGTGTGCTTCCTGCAGGGCGGCGTCGTACTCGAGCAGGGGTCACCTGCGCAGATCTTCGAGAGCCCCGGGGAACCGGAGACGCAGCAGTTCCTCTCGCGGCTCCCTCACTAGTCGGAGCGCGGACTCACTCGTCGGAGCGTGGACGCGATCAAAAGGCGTGTCGAAACGGATGATGAAGGCCCACGCGCCTAGAGTTTTACCCGTATCGGGGTGCTTCCTGCGCCCCACGAAGCATGGAGGAACTCATGGCATCGGTGAACGCCGGTCCTACCGAAGCACAGGCCGAAGCAGGCGCCATGGCGGCGCTCGGGCGCAACTGGTGGTTGCTGCTCTTCTTCGGCGTTATCAGCATCATCGTCGGCATCTTCTGCGTCATGCAGCCGGTCGACGCAGTCGAGACCCTCGCCTGGCTGTTCGCAATCTGGCTGATCGTCACGGGCATCTTCGAGATCATCCGGTCCTTCAGCTCGGGTATCGGGGGTGGCATGCGGGCACTGCTCATCATCACCGGCGCCCTCTCGCTCATCCTGGGCTTCGTTGCCCTGCGCAGCTTCTGGGACGATGACGTCGTAC
>CALPZT020000200.1 GCA_943328365.2 Bifidobacterium breve
CACGGCTCACTCTGCCAAGGCTCACGGCGCCGAAGCTCATTGTGCCAAGCGGAATGGCCCAGTCCTTTCGGACCGGGCCATTCACAACGATGGCGCGGGTGATACGCCTTCAGGAAACTACTTGACGCCCCACAGCGCCTTGAACTGAGCCTCGAAGTCTGCAACGGCGATGTAGTTGCCGTCAGCATCAACGGCCGCTGAGGCGACCGATTCGGCAGTGAGCAACTGGGTCGGCAGGGGCGCGATGACCGGCTCCTCGCCCCCAATGATCCGGGCGAGCTGGTCGATGACGCGCCAGCCGACGAGAGGTATCGGATAGCCGGTGAAGGCGGCTGCCGTACCGTCCTGGAGCGCTGCGAGATTCACCGGGGATGCTCCCATCCCGATGACCTTCACAGCAGCATCGGGCATGGCCGCCGCGGTGATCGCCTCCTGCGCATCGACCGACAGTGACCCCGGTGCGTAGCTCAGCCAGGTCGCCGTCGGATTCAACTGGAGTGCCAAGGTCGCCACGTCGAGCGGCAGCATCGTCGGGTCGAGAGGATCAAGGAAGTTCTCATTCGTCGAGCAGGGCTCGCAATAGTCCATCATCGCGGCCTGAAGCCCTTGATCGAACTGAGTCGGCGCCGGTGTCCCGAGAGCCACCATCTCGATGACCGCGTCTTGGTTGGCATTGTTCATCTGCACAAATGCCCCCATAAGACGACCCCAGTCTTCAACCTCGGTGCGACCGACGATCGACGTGTCCTTGAGGGCATCAAGGGGATCCACCATGCACTCGGTGCACACGACGGGAATCCCTGCTGCCGTCGCTGCCGCCAGTCCGTCGGTGAGGTAGTCGACGAAGGCGCCATTGATATGAATACCGGCTGGGGCCTTCGCGACAGCCTCATCGAACGCTGCAGTCGCACCCTCGATCGTGTCGGCACCCTCGATGACCTCGAAGGTCCAGCCCAGCGCCTCAGCAGCAGCCGACATGGACGCATTAAGGAGCGTCGATGACTCCGTGCCGTCGGAGAGCCCGATGATCACGGCGCCAGGGGTAGGCGCGGCGGCCAATGGCGCATCGACACCGATGCTCGTTGGCGCAGCGGTCGCGGCAGCAACCATCTCGTCAGCGGTACCACCACCCGCGGCGCCGCTCGCGCCACTCGACGGCTTGCCGAAATTCGGGTCGTCTGCAGGCATCGCGCACGAGGCGAGAAGGAGCGACGCAGATGCAGCGAGTGCGAGTGCGAGGAGTGGCTTGCGCATGGAACTCTCTTCCGGAACGGGTGCCTCGGCAGGGACGTCCCACAGGATACATGCACGTCCTACCAATATGTACCTGTCGTGCAGAACAGCAATGCTCCTTCGCGCCTCGTCGGTTCAAGGCGCAGGTGCAACAACCCGCTTGGGACCTAGAATCGCCGAGTAGACTTTCTTGCCATACGGTGGAGAAAGACCCGAACAGCTCCCACCGCACGAATTCGACCCACAACACTTTGATCGAGACGGAGCCAGATGTCCGGCGACCTCCCCCTCAGCAGCCTAGATCCGGCGGAACGCGCCGAGCTCCGGAGCACGATACGAGCGGCCGCCGATGAATCCGGCTTTCCGTCGCGTGCCCGTGACCTTGAGGGTCAAAGCGCAGACCCCGGACTCGACGCCGACCTCTGGCGCGTCCTCGCCGAGGAGATCGGCATTGCCGGCGTGGGTCTCCCAGATTCTGCCGGTGGGCTTGGCGGGCTCGCGGAGATCCTCGACGTCGCGGAGGAACTCGGAGCCGCACTCGCTCCGGTCCCGTATCTCACGAGCACCGTTCTCGCTGGCCAGATTCTTGCCGCCTGCGGCGACGCAGCCACTCCCTATCTCGAGCGAATCGTGTCCGGCCAGATCGCTGCTGCCGCCGTAACCGACAGGGCGGGCCGGCTGGGTGAGATCACCTGCACGTCCGATGGCGCATCAGTCACGGGGTCGGTGCGGTTCGTCGCCTACGGCACGTCAGCGGCCTTCCATGTTGTAGCCGCGCTCATCGGCGACGACGTTGACCTCTTCATCGTCGAGGCAGGCGATGCGCAAGCACATCCGCTCCCCTCGCTCGACTTCACTCGGCCATCCGCAACGGTGACCTTCGATTCGTCGGCCGCCACGCGCCTCACCACCGGCGGCAGCGGCGCAGCGGCTCTCGAATACGGCGTCGACATTGCGCTGCTCGCCACCGCCGCAGACCAGCTCGGCGGTGCCCAGCGCTGCTTCGACATGACCCTCGAGTACATCAAGTTCCGGCGGCAGTTTAATCGTGAGATCGGCAGCTTTCAGGCCATCAAGCACCGGATGGCCGATGCGCTCATGCTCGTCGAGATGGCCAGGTCAGGCCTCGATCGGGCCACGTGGGAGCACAGCGACCAGCCCTCGGTCGACGCAGCTGTCGTCAAGGCTTGGTGCACCGACGCCTACAACGCGGTCGTCGCCGAGACCATTCAATTGCACGGCGGCGTCGGGTTCACCTGGGAGCACGACGCCCACCTGTATTTCAGGCGGGCTCGGTACGACGCGGCCTTCCTCGGCGACGCCACGTACCACCGCGCGCGTATCGCGGCGCTTCTCGACTGGTAGGCGGCGCTCGACTGGTAGGCGGGGCTCGACTGGTGGCCGCGCGGCCGCTCCCCTAGCTTCTGCTCAACTGCGAGAACGGGGCGCGGTCGGCCCGGTGCTCCTGCGGCAGGCCGAGCACCCGCTCAGCGATGATGTTGCGCTGCACCTCGTCGGTTCCGCCGGCAAGACGGTAGCCGGGAGCACCGAGCACATGCTCGGACCACGCGAACTGCCCCCACTCGCCAGTGTCGGCCACCATCGCCGACCCGAGCAGTTCGCTCGCCACATTGCCGATGCGCACGAGATTGTCGGACGCGAGCAGCTTGCCCAGCGAACCGGCCGGGCCCGGCTTATCACCGGCCGCATTGGCGCGGGCGACCTTCGCGACCATCGCCGAATGCAGTTGGGTGCGGACGTAGACATCGGCGATTCGCTGACGGACAACAGGGTCCTTGCTCACGCCGAGCGAGCGAGCAAGCTCGACCAGGTCTGCCGCGGTGCCCCCCTTGCGGCGATGCCCAGACCCGGACGACGACCGCTCGAAGCCGAGGGTCGCCGTTGCCACGCGCCAGCCGTCGTTCACATCGCCGATGCGGAGGGCATCGTCGACCCGGACCCCATCGAAGAAGACCTCGTTGAATGATGACGGGCCGCTCATCTGGCGGATGGGCCGGATATCAATCCCCGGTGCGTCCATCCGGACGAGGAAGGCGGTGATGCCAGCCTGCTTGACGACGTCGGGATCGGTGCGTGCGAGGAGGAACCCGTACTCGGAGACCTGCGCGTTCGAGGTCCAGATCTTCTGGCCGTCGAGGATCCAGCCATCGCCATCCCTCACCGCCTTCGTCGAGAGCCCGGCGAGATCCGAGCCGGCGCCAGGCTCGCTGAACAATTGGCAGCACAGCCAGTCGGTGCGCAGGAAGGCGCGCCCGTAGAGATCGCGCTGTTCGGGGGTTCCGAAGACGCTCACGGCTGCACCAATGAGGCCGGTGGTGACGCTGATGATTTCCGACGACGGCGGGATATCGAAGTCGCGCTCCTCATCGGCGAACGCGACCGCGTATACACTCGGCAGCCCGCTGCCGCCGAACTCGGCCGGAAGCGTGATCGCGCCGTAGCCGGCGTCGAATCGCTGCTTGCGGTACTCGCGGACTCGATCGAGGTGGGCGCGCTCGTCGTCCTCGCTCATGACCCTGAAGATCTGCAGGTCGGGATCGCCCTCGCCCCACACCCGCACCTCCTCGGTCCGCGGCCTGGCGATGGTCGAGAGCCAGGTGCGGACCTCGGCACGCCAGGTCTGCAGATGCTGAGGGTCGAGTTGGCTCATCGTGATGCTCCTTCGGCGACGAGGACGGTGCACGCGCTGATGCCCGGGGCTCCATAGACGTGGGTGAATCCGATACGGGGATCGCCCGGTACCTGCTGGCCGAGGGCGCGGCCCTGCAGTTGAGTCATCACCTCGTAGACCTGACGGAGGCCCGATGCGCCGACCGGCTCGCCATTCGCGATGCAGCCGCCATCGGTATTCACCGGAAGTCGGCCGCCGATGAGGTAATCACCGCGCGCAGAGCCGGTGCCCTGCTCGCCCGGTGAACACAGGCCTGTCTCCGCGAGGTGAATAATCTCGGCACCGCTCTCGGTGTCCTGCAGCTGGGCCACCTGGACTTCTTCAGGACGCACTCCCGCCGAGGCGAATGCCGCAGCAGCGGCGTCGACCGAAGGACTCGTGCGCTCCCCCGGTGACAGCCACGGGGAGAAGACCTCGAAGGAACCCGGACGGCGACCACGCAACTCGACGGCAGCGAGGCGTACCGGCCGCTCGCACAGGTCGAAGGCCCGCCTGCCCCGGGCGAGGATGAGCGCGACTCCCCCGGCATCCGGCGAGCAGAACATGAGTCGGGTGAGCGGGTCATTGACCATGTCAGAGGCGAGCGCC
>CALPZT020000201.1 GCA_943328365.2 Bifidobacterium breve
CTGCTCGTCGACCGGCTCACCGCAGGCCAACTGCCAGGTTGACGGGCTGTCTCCATCCGCCTCTATGTCGTCGACAGCCTGCACGAGCACGCCGCCACTGATCGTCCGCATCTCGACCCGATGCCCCGGATGCGGACCATCGACCTCGAGGACCCGAAGGTTCTTCTTCGTCGCGAGCAGCGCCAGCGCCTCGGGAGCGAAGGACGGGGCAACAATGACCTCGGTGAAGACGTCGACGACCGCCTCGGCCATGGCGAGGGACACCTCGCGATTCGCGGCGATGACACCGCCGAACGCCGAGACTGGATCGGTCTCGTGGGCGAGGCGATAGGCGGCCGCAATGTCAGGGCCCACCGCGATCCCGCAGGGATTTGCGTGCTTGATGATGGCAACGGCAGGCTCGAGATGGTCGAATGCCGCACGGCGGGCCGCATCGGCATCGACGAAGTTGTTGTAGGACATCTCCTTGCCCTGGTGCTGGACAGCCCCTGCTACGCCCGGCTCGCGGGTCCGCGCGAGGTAGACGGCGGCCCGCTGATGCGGGTTCTCGCCGTAGCGCAGCACCGATCCGCGCTCCCAAGATGCCCCCATCCATGCCGGGAAGCCCTCACCCGACGGGTCGGGCGCGACGACCGAACCAAGCCACGAGGCAACGGCGATGTCATAGGAGGCGGTGTGCGCGAAGGCCTCGGCCGCGAGGCTGGCTCGCTGCTCGAGGCTGAATCCCCCGCCGCGCACCGCATCGAGAACTGCGCCGTAATGCCGCGGCGCGGTGATGATGGCAACGTTCGCGTAGTTCTTCGCCGAGGCTCGCACCATGGCCGGGCCACCGATGTCGATCTGCTCGACGCATTCGTCGACATCGGCGCCGGACGCCACCGTCTCATTGAAGGGGTAGAGGTTGACGATGACGAGCTCGAAAGGCGCGATGCCCAGCTCTGCGAGCTCGCGCTCGTGCTCGGGTTTGCGCAGATCGGCGAGGAGTCCGCCGTGGATGTGGGGATGCAGGGTCTTCACCCGGCCCTCAAGGCTCTCGGGGAATCCCGTCACATCGTTCACAGCGGTCACCGGGCAGCCTGCCCCGGCGATTACCTTGGCCGTCGACCCTGTCGACACGATCTCGACGCCGGCGGCAACCAGCCCCCGTGCCAGCTCCTCAAGGCCCGTCTTGTCGTACACCGATACGAGTGCCCTGCGGATCGGGCGACTGGCATTCGAATCTCCGCTCACGATGATGCTCCGATCAGTTGGGTCAATGTCTGGACGAGCAGGTCGCGTTCGACGGCCTTGATTCGCTCATGGAGGCTCTCCTCGGTGTCATCCGGCAGGACCTCAATTGCGCGCTGGGCGATGATCGGGCCGGTATCAACGCCTTCATCGACGACATGCACCGTGCAGCCGGTCACCTTCACGCCGTAGCAAAGCGCGTCGCGCACGCCATGCGCCCCGGGGAACGCCGGCAGCAGCGTCGGATGCGTGTTGATGATTCTCGCAGGGAAGGCGGAGACAAAGTCAGGCCCGAGGATGCGCATGAAGCCGGCGCTCACCACCCATTGCGGGGTAAACCGGTTCACCTCGTCGAGCAGGGCCGCATCCCAGTCCGCCCGTGCTTCGAAGGCACCCGGCGCGACGACGAATGTCGGCACACCGACGCCAGCTGCCCGAGCGATAGCCGGTGCATCAGCGACATCACTGCCAACCGCGGCGATGGTACGCCCGATCGGTGAGTCGAGAAGGGCCTGCAACAACGTGCCCGACCCCGAGGCCAGCACGACGATCCGAGGCTCCACAAGCCATGAGCCTACTCGTCCGAGTCGCGGGGCAACTCGCGCTGCTACACGACCTTTTCGCCGTTGAACTGCCGGTACATGTGCACGATGAACAGCACGGCGAAGGGCAAGGTGAGAAGGGTGAGGATGCCGTAGAAGGCACTGCCGAGGAGCGTCACGACCCCGCTGAAGATCACGAGGATGATGGCGGGCCCAACGTTCTTGCTCACGACGGCGTAACTGGCCTTCATTGCCTCTACCGGCCGGTACCCCCTGTCGAGGACGAAGAATGGGCCGAGTTGCAGGAGAAACGCAACGATGATGCCGGGGATGATGCACAGAATGAAGCCGAGCACGATGAGCCCGATGTATGCGAGAGAGAACACGATGTACCGGCCGAGGTTGTCAGTCTTGAAGATCACGGTGAACTCCGGGGCGATGCCCCTGCTCACGTCAAGCGCCGCGCGATAGACGCCGATCGTCGCGAAGAACGACAGCACGATAAACGCGATCGAGACCGCGAGTCCGGCAACGGCCGCGACCCCGAGCGCAGCGGCGCAGGCGCTCACCTGCCCGGGTGTCTGCGGGTCGCTGCAATCGGCCACCACTTCAGCGAGGGGCTGTGAGGCCACCTGCTGAATGAGCTGAATCACCGTGACAACCGCCGCCAGCGCGATAAACGGCAATGGGTTCTTCTTGAACGTGTCAAAGGCCCACGAGATGGCGGCCGAGACAGACGGCTTCGATGGGGCAGGGCCCGGGACGCTCGGCAGTGACTCAGACATGACGATCCTTCACTTGTTCGAAACGATGGCCACGAGCATCATAAGCGGTCGTATCCCAATGATCGGGCTCCGAGAATGCCGGTCGAATGAGCAGTGCAGCCGGCACGGCACCCAAGAGCAGCAGCGCGCCACTGAGGAGCGCGACCGTCTCCGATGGCGGGCCGATGCTCACCAGCCGATCCGCGCCGAGTGACCCCACGGCCAAGCGGGCGAGGATCGATAGCGTGATGCTTGCCATCACCACCGCGCCGATCACCAGGCTCAGGCGCGCGAGCACTGACCGCTCGGTGCGGCGGCCGACGATCGCGCCCATGAACACTCCGGCGAGGACTCCGGTCAGCGGGAGTGCCATCCCGAGCGTCCCGAGGTCCTGCGGGATCACTGCAAGAATCGGGAATGGCGGAAGCTGCACGGGTTCGCTTGACGCGACGAATGGCGAGATGACCACGCCAGCGCCAAGGTTGACTCCCGCGCCGACAAGGTACGACACGGCCCACATGATGATGACCGGCGCGTAGCCAACGCCAAGGATGAGGAGTGCAAGGCCTCCAACGAGCCCCGGCTCGAGCAGTCGCTGACTGTCCACCGCGGCCTGGAAGTTGAGCCCGAGCGAAACTGCGGCAGCCAGTGCTCCGAATCCGACGAGCGCCGCGGTTCCGGCGATCGCCGACTTCACCATCGTGCGTGCATGCGGCGACATTCTCGACCGTGTTTCGGCCATGAGCCCAGACCCTCGAAGGACCCCCCAGCCCAACCCCGCGGCGCCGACGAACAGGCCCACTCCGAAGGCGCGAGTCGGACTCGTCCGGAAGTCCGGGGAGTTCGCCACCGAGCTCACGCCCGACAGTATGAGGGCGTAGCAGGTCGCGGCGGCCGCCGTGAGAGCTCCAGCGTTTCGCAGCGTTGTCACACCCGCGGCCCGCGAGGCCCAACGACCGGCGTGAGCGAGGAGCGCCATCCAGACGAGGAGCAACCCAAGAGGCAGGAGTGAATACGTTCCGGAATCGGCACGCACCGACACGTCATGAGCAATGACCCAGGCCAGGCCGGAGTCCTTCAGGGGCACGAGCCAGGAAGTCCCGCCGCCGGTGGCAGTGAGCCACACGGAGAAGATTGGAATCGCGATAAGCGCGATACCGATGCCTGCAGCCCACAGCGATGCGAGGAGCGCTACCACCCACACTCTGCGGGGAGTGCGCTCGAGCTTCACCGCTGGTGACTTGCTCGGTTTCGATGGCGAACCCGCCGGCTTGCCGGCCTGCTTGCCCACCGGCTTGCCTACCGGCTTCGAGGCGCGCCTATCGGCTGACGTCGGTGCTCCCACTGTCCCACACTCTCAAGAAATCCCCGTCGATGCGCCTCGGCGCGCTGAAGCCCGTCAGCCCTTCACGATGAGCCACAGGGAGGCCAGCACGGATAGTCCGAGCGCAATTCGCGTGAACACCGCTGCATTCATCCCACGAAAGGCCAGTGCACCGATGCCCGCTCCGACCACGAGCACTGGCGTGTACCAGAGATTCGCGATGAGACTCTCGGAGTCGATGAACCCCAGGCCCACGACGAACGGCACCTTGATCAGGTTGAGAATGAAGAAGAACCAGACAGACGTGCCCATGAACGCAAGCATCGACACCCGCATCTTCACGAGGTAGACGCTCACCGCCGCCCCACCGGCATTGGCCGCCATCGAGGTCATGCCTGCCAATGTGCCGTAGAACGCGATGGCCGCCTTGTTTGTCATCGCAGCCTGACCGGAGTCACTGCCGGCGTCACTGCCCGAGTCACCTCGAAGCCGCCGAACCTCGAGGACGACCGACACGAGGATGAGGACGCCGAGGATCCTCGTCAGCAGTCCGGTGTCAGCGAAGCGAAACAGGAGCGCGGTGAACGCAAATCCGACGAGCACTCCGGGGATCAGCCGCCGTATGAGGCCCCAGTCAGCATGCTGCCGGTA
>CALPZT020000202.1 GCA_943328365.2 Bifidobacterium breve
GATGCTGTAGACGCAGAACCGCGTCGTCTCCCTGCAGCCGAGCGACAGCGCGAGATGGTGCGGTCCGCGTGCCAAGGACAGCTGCAGAGCTGGCAGCGACTCGCGGCGCATGTGCTCGTGGGCAAACGCGCGAAGCTCGCGGACCGCCTCGGCTCTGAAGGGCTCGTTCGCCATGGGCTACGCGCTCGGCGTGAGGTCGAACTCCATGACGTAACGATAGGTGTCCGCCGCCGGTTCCTCTGACGCGCCCATGTGGGCGCGCTCCGGATCGGGGCGAATGTCGGAGCAGAGATCACGTGCATCCCGTAGCGTTCACATGTGCCCGTAGATAGCAGGCGCGTCCTCGTCGTCGAGGACGAACCGCTCATGTCGTCGCTCCTGGCTGACGTCCTCTTCGAGCATGGCTTCACGGTGAGAACGGCTGTCGATGTTGCTCAGGCACGGCGTGAGATCGATGCCTTTGACCCGGACGTGCTGCTGCTGGATGTCTCGCTGGGCGAAGGACCAACGGGCATTCACCTTGCTCACGCAATGCGGCTCTCTCGACCTGATATCGCGATTCTCGTCTTCACGGGCCATTCCGATATCGCCAGTGTCAACACCGATGGGTTGGCTTTGCCTCCCGGAGTCGGCCTCCTGCGCAAGCACTTGGTGAGCGACAAGGCGTATCTGATTGAAGCGTTGGAGAAGGTGTTGCGGGAGGAGGGCAATCTCGTCAAGAAAGAAGAGGAGGCTGAAGACGTCTTCGCGTTCCTGGGCTTCAATGGGTCCCGAGCACTCCGAATGCTTGCCGCGGGATACGACAACGAGGAAATCGCCCTGCGCTGCACCGTGAGCCGCAAGACCGTCGAGCGATGGATCGAACAGATCTATCGCGATCTGGGCATAGACACCAAGGGATCGCTCAATCCACGAGTGGCTGCAGCACGCCGGTTCTTTTTCGCCATCGGTGTTCCGGGTACTGAGAAATGAAGAGGGCGGAGCAAGGTCGACTGTTCCTACCCGGCCGCTCTACCCGTTGGACTGATCAACGGCATCGCATCACACCGGGCTGGGGCTGAGAAAAGGCAGCAGGCTTGTGGTCGTCGTGCGGGCGCCAACGCGCGTTCTACTCCAGTTGATCGAAGCCTCGTCGAGAAGGGCAGAGCCAAGTCCGTGCCGGGTCGTCATGAGGTCGCCGCTGCCGTCGTCAATGACGGTGAGCGACAGCGTCCTGGAATCGACGATCTGGAGCTGAACGTCGATCACACGTGCATTCCCGTGCCTCACGCTGTTGAAGACGAGTTCGGGGATGAGGTCGTTTACCGACCTCGCGCAGAGCGGATCGCCCGCGAGGGCTTCTCTCACCAGTTGGTCGCATGTGAAGTCGAGGTGCACCGTCGCGGACCAGTTGCTCTGAGTGAGCTCGATGACCTTGTCGATTGGGTCAGGTGCGCCGTGGCGAAGGTCAAGTTCGGTGACCGCTCTGAGGACCTCGGTCTGCAGGGACGCCAGCAGTTCCTCGTCGTCCGTCCCTTGGGCGACGGCACGGTCCAGTCGCAGGAATGCGGCGACGAGCGACGCCTGCATGCGTCCATGCAGGGCGTGGGCGAGGGCACGCTCCCGTTGCCGGTACTCCTCGCGAGTGCGGGCGAGCGCCCAGCGCAAGTCCGTCGTCGTAGCCATCAGGTCTGACTCCAACTCGAGGTCTTGGTCTCGGGCGGCCTCGGCAATCGCCAGTGGGGCGCTGATGAGAAGGGCGAGACTCGGGGCCACGATGACGAAGATGAGCGGAATCGGCTGATCCTGCATGTAGGGGAGTGTCGCGAGGCCGAGCACCGCACCGCCAACGAGCACGGCCATGACGAACGCCACAGCCTTGGCGCCGAGCCCGCGGTGGGCGGTGAGCCGAATCCCGGCCCGACGCACAAGCCAGAAAGCGGGGATCACCACGATCAATGTCGCTACGTACCTGGCGGCGACTGGGGGGCCGTACCTGGAAAGGTGAATCGGAAGGCCGAACCAGATGAGCAGGAGCGGGACGATGACCGGGTGAATGCGGGCTGGATCGAGGCCCTCTCGGGCCGCCAGAGGCCAGTCGACTCCCATCGTCTCGATGGGCCGCGGCGGCGGCGTCCACACCGGAGGCTGTGAAGCGAGCTGGTGGCTGAGCGGCCGCACGACGTTGTCGATGGTCTGACGCAGACGCTCTCGGAGCACGGACGAATTCGATGCCTGCAGGCCGCCGAGGCTCTCGAGGATCGACTGCCGGATCTCGTCGGCGGCCCGATCGTCGAGCAGTTCCAGATCACGCTGGGCAGCCTGCTGGAGATCAAGGAGTTGGTCACGGTCGGCAACGAGTTGACGGCGCCTGGCGTGCAACCCGCGCACTTGGCTGACGAGGAACCACAGGACCACGATGACGACTGCCTGATGGCTGACCGAGGCCGCGATTCTGAAGACCAGCTCCGGAGAATCAGTCAACCCAATGAGGAACAGCAGGGCACCTAGGGCCACTCCGCGGACGACCGCCCCGAGGACGACAGAGACAACGAGCAGCCAGGTCCAGCTCTCGGCGGGCACGCGTGGGCAGATCACCCGCCACGTGATGTAGGGAAACGTGAACATGAGGACTTGAAGGAAGACGAGCAAGGAGAGACGTGTGGCGATGCCACCCACGCCGTCTCCGGCAGCGGACCCCTCTCCGAACTGCACGATGACCGCCCAGAGCAAGGTCAGGAAGAAGACCGGCACCGACAGCAGGGCTTTGGGTAGCAGGCTGATCCGACCAGGTGTCATATGTAGCTCACGTTGCTCACGTTGGCCGAGGCGTCGAACGGCCGGAGGATGATCTGATCATGACGTCGAATACCAGTGTCCACGTCAGACCTGATTGCCGCTGCGGCCTCCAATTCACGCACGACAGGATTCCATCATCGGACGGCTGTGGAGGGGGAGGATGAGGGAATTCCCTCTCCAGGAACGGACGGTGGTGCTCCTCGGTTAGCGTCCCTCTGCATCAAGCTCCGGGAACGGACGGACGTAGTTCAGTGATCTGCGAAAGGGAAGTCATGACCGATCACACCAACGCACATGCCATGGACCACGTCATCCTGGTCCTGTTCGAGAACCGCTCGCTCGACAACATGCTCGGCCACCTCTACGGCCCTGCAGACGGCAAGATCTTCGAAGGTGTCATCGGCAAGGATCTCTCGAATCCCGTCCCGGCATGGGCCGAGCACCAGCCCCCGGACGGCAGCGGTGTCGTGAGGTATCACGCCGCCACTGACATGGACTCGCCGAATCCGGACTCCGGCGAGGAGTACTTCCATACCAATGTGCAGCTGTTCAACACCCTTGATGATCACAACCGGGGCAAGATGGGTGGCGACGTGACGGCGCCGTGGAATGCACCGGCTCCGCACACCAAGCCGACAATGGATGGCTTCGTCACCGACTACATCAGCGCGTTCATTCCCCAGATGGATCGGCAGCCCACCTTCGAGGAGTACGCGCAGATCATGACGGGCTACCTGCCCGAGGACATTCCCGTGCTGAGTGGCCTTGCACGCGACTTCGGTGTCTTCGACCATTGGTACTCCGAGGTTCCCTCGCAGACATTCATGAACCGATCGTTCTGGACCGCAGCAACCTCGTCGAACATCACCATCAACCATCCGGTGTCGAACTTCATCAATGGCAACACCGCCGAGACGATCTTCGATCGGCTCGAGGCGCACGGCAAGACCTGGAAGGTCTATGTCATGGAGCCGTGCCCGGTTTCGTTTGCCGGTCTCATTCACATGTCGCGGCTGAAGGACAAGTTCGAGACGAACTTCGCACCGTTCTCGCAGTTTGAGAAGGACGCGAAGGAAGGCACGCTGCCGAACTTCTCCTTCATCGAGCCGAACCTGTTTGCGGGGCACGGTGATTACCATCCGGCAGCGGATCGCGCGATGGTTCCGGGCGATGTCGTCATCCCGTTCGATCCGCCCTCATCGATCATGGCGGGTGAGCTCTTCCTGAACCGGCTCTACAAGGCGTACCACTCGATGAAGAGCGAGACTGGTGCCAACATCTACAACACCACGTTGTTCATCGGCTGGGATGAGCCGGGTGGCACCTACGACCATGTGCCCCCGGGTGATGTTCCCCCGCCGGATCCCAACGCGGGCCCGGGTCAGTGCGATTTCGCGTTCGACCGCTCCGGCTACCGGGTTCCGGCGATCGTCGTCTCACCGTGGGTTGAGTCGGGATCGGTGTACAACGACGAGCACCGCCACACCTCGATGATTGCAACCTTGCGCAAGTTGTGGAACCTGGGTGATCCGTTCACCGCGCGCGATGCGATTGCCAGGCCCTTCGACTACGTGTTCACCCGCGAGACCCCGCGTGAGCCGAAGGATTGGGCAGCAATCAGCGCTCGTCCGGCAGCGGAGTATCACGTCAACTGGGAGTACACCAACCACTCGCTCAGTGCGCTGGGCAAGGCGGCAACGCCGGGCATCATTGCGCA
>CALPZT020000203.1 GCA_943328365.2 Bifidobacterium breve
AGCCTCTACGCATGCCTACGGGAACAGTGAAGTGGTACGACGCGGACAAGGGCTTCGGCTTCATTTCCTCGGATGAGGGCGACGATGTGTTCGTCCACGTGTCCACGCTTCCCGAGGGTGTCGCAGCGCTCAAGCCGGGCACCAAGCTCGAGTTCGGAGTCGTCGATGGCCGCCGGGGCAAGCAGGCCCTCTCGGTGAAGATTCTCAGCGCGCCGCCATCAGTGGTGAAGGGCTCGCGTAAGGACGCCGGCGACCTCGCGGGCGTCATCGAGGACCTCATCAAGCTCCTCGACGGGCTCTCGAATCAGCTTCAGCGCGGCAAGTACCCGCCGGATGACATGGCGCGAAAGACAGCAGCGGTCCTCAGGGCCGTCGCCACAGACCTCGACATCTAACTCCCACCACCCACTTGTCCCACGTCATGGGGCAAGTGGCCAAAGGGAGGGGTGACCCCCCAGCGGGAGTGATTGGGCCTGTGATGGGGGAGAATCAGCTCGTGGAGATTATGAGCGCGGACCTTGCCCTCGATGAGGCGCTTGCCGCCGCGGTCGAATTCGCCCGCAGTGCCGTTGTCGATGAGGTGGGCGCCGAGCGTGTTGGCGAGCACCTTGAGGTGGCCATGGAGGGCGAGCGGCTTGCCACGCACCTCTTCGACTGCACGAGCCCGGGCTACCGCGGCTGGCGCTGGGCCGTCACCCTCGCTCGCACGCCGGATGCGCAGGGCCCGACGGTGTGCGATGTCGTTCTGCTTCCCGGCCCCGATTCCCTCGTTGCCCCGCAGTGGGTGCCGTGGAGCGATCGGGTGCAGCCCGGCGATCTCGGTGTCGGCGATGTCTTCCCGACGAGTCCCCAGGATCCCCGCCTCGTGGCCGGGTTCACCGATGAGGATGATCTCGAGGGCCTCGGCTCGCTTTCCCCCCTCGCGCCGAGCACCTGGGAGCTCGGCCTTGGTCGCGCTCGGGTCCTTTCACCGATCGGACGCGACGACGCCGCCGACCGCTGGTATGCGAGCGAGACCGGTCCGGATTCGGCCATGGCGAAGAGCGCGCCGCTGCCCTGCCTCTCGTGTGGGTTCCTCATGCCGATGGGCGGGGCCTTCGGGCAGATGTTCGCCGTCTGCGCGAATGTCATGTCGCCCGCAGACGGGCGTGTCGTCGCCCTGAACTTCGGGTGTGGTGCCCACTCCGAGGTCCAGGTTGAAGAGATCCTCGGTGACGAGACTGCCCGCGACGAGGTTCGCTCGGACGAAGAGTTCTCCGGTGATGTGCTGCCGGTGGGCGGCGACCTTGATGCGATCGAGGATGTGTCGTCGGATACTCATTCGGACGAGGACGCGGCCGACGAACCCCCGCTCGACGCACTCATCCTCGACGACGATCTCGTCGAGGATGCCATGGAAGACCTCTTCGATTCCGTGCCCAGTGAGGCCGTCGAGGGCCTCCTGCTCGACGACTCGGGCGAATCCGATGAGCCCTCAGAGACTGCTGAGCCGGCCGCAGGCAAGGCACCGAAGCGCTCGAGGGGCCGTGGCTGGCTCAGGGGGCGATCGAACTAGCGTCTAGCCGGTGCGCCGTCGCCGACGGCGCAGGTAGAGGATCCCGCCGGCTCCGCTGATCACGGCAACCGCGCACGTCCAGAGCCACCATTCGCTGCCCGACTCGATGCGACCGCGCAGCACGAGAAGCACGAGCCCGACAACCATCCAGATCACGGTGCCGGTGGTCACGGCAACGAGGGCGTCGTCCTTCTGTCGTTTCGTCTCCTTGGCCACCCTCCCTACGCTACTCTGCGCGCGGTACGTCGGGCTGACGCTCGCGCAAGCACGCGATTCCCCCTGGTCGACACGCCACCTCGCTCATCAACGCGTCGATCCGGAGGACCCATGGCTCTTTCTGCTCCATCCCGCCCCGCCAGTGGCATTGACCGCTGGTTCTCGCTGTCGGCCCGCGGGTCGACGTATGGCCGCGAGGTCCGAGGGGGCCTCGTCACCTTCTTCACGATGGCCTACATCGTGGTGCTCAACCCCCTCATCATCGGCACCGCCAAGGACATGAACGGCCTCTATGTCGGTGGCACTGACGATGTGCTCAAGGCGATCACGATGGTGACGGCTGCGACCGCCCTCGTCGCCGGGCTTATGACCATTCTCATGGGCGCGATCGGCCGGTTCCCGGTCGCTGTCGCAGCGGGGCTCGGGCTCAACGGCTTTGTCGCCTTCACCCTGGCGCCCCAGATGACCTGGGCCGATGCCATGGGACTCGTGGTGCTCGAGGGCCTGCTCATCCTTCTGCTCGTCCTCACCGGATTCAGGTCCGCTGTGTTCTCCGCGGTCCCCGAGCAGTTGAAGTACGCGATCGGCGTCGGTATCGGCCTGTTCATCACGATCATCGGCCTTGTCGACTCAGGCATCGTCCGAAGCGGAGTGCCGCTCGTCTCCTTCGGGATCTTCGGCGAATTGCAGGGCTGGCCGATCTTCACCTTCTGCATCGGGCTTCTCATCACGATCGTGCTCGTCGTCCGAAAGGTCAAGGGCGCCATCCTTATCGGCATCCTCGCGACAACCGTGCTGGCGATCGTCATCGAGGCCGTTGCTGGCGTTGGCGGCAAGACAGCCGACAACCCGACGGGCTGGGGGCTTAACGTGCCGGCCGTCCCCGAGACCATCGTCGCAACCCCTGATCTGGGCCTCCTCGGCCAGTTCAGCCTCTTCGGCAGCTTCCAGGTCATCGGCGTGATCGCGTCACTGCTCGCGATCTTCTCGCTCATGCTCAGTGATTTCTTCGACACCATGGGCACGGCATTTGGCCTGGCTACTGAGGCAGAACTGCTGGATGACGAGGGGAATATCCCGCACTTCGAGAGCATCCTCGTCGTCGACTCGATTGCGGCCGCGGCAGGCGGCGCCGCCTCGGTGTCGAGCAACACCTCGTACATCGAGTCTGCATCCGGCATCGGTGAGGGGGCGCGCACCGGCATCGCCTCGATCGTGACCGGGGCCCTGTTCCTCATCGCGATGTTCTTCTCGCCGCTCGTGACGATCATCCCCTACGAGGCAGCCACCCCGGCGCTCGTCGTCGTCGGCTTCCTCATGATGACGCAGATCCGTCACATCGATTTCACTGACTACTCGATCGGGATCCCGGCATTCCTCACGATCGCGATCATGCCGTTCACGTACTCGATCACCAACGGGATCGGTGCCGGATTCGTCTCGTGGCTCGTCATCAAGATCTTCACGGGCAAGGTCAAGGAAGTGAACTGGCTGATGTGGGTGATCTCGATCGCGTACATCATCTACTTCGCCATCTACCCGATTCAGGTGCTGCTCGGCCTGAAGTAGCCTTGGGCAATGAGCCCTCGAACGCGTCGACTGGTGACGCTCGCAGTGCTCGGATCCCTCGTGGCGGCGGTGCTCATCGCCACCGCGCTGGGCCGGTGAACCTCAGGCTGAGGGCCACGATCCTTTCGGGGATCGTGGCCCTCAGCCTGTTCACTCCGAGCCCCGCGCTCGCCGCTGACGATGTCGTGTGCCAGTTCTCGGATCCACGGTTCAGTGAGATCAGCGGCATGACCCCGTCGATTCGGCATCCGAATGTCCTGTGGCTGCACAACGACTCCGGCGGCGGACCACGAATCTTTGCGGTTGATGCCACGACCTGCAAGACCCTTGCCACGCTCACGATCAAGGCCGCGCGGGCGAGGGATTTTGAATCGATCGCCTCGGGCCGAGATGCGCAAGGCCGAGCAGTGCTCTGGCTCGGCGATATCGGCGACAACCTCGACTCCTGGGACTCCGTCGAGATCCTGCAGATCCGGGAGCCGAAGCGACTGCGTTCACGGGAGGTCTCGGCTGCGGTATTCGCGTTCACCTACGCCGATCGCCCCCATAACGCCGAGGCCCTCCTCGCTTCACCGAAGCGAGGACGCCTGTGGGTCGTGACCAAGCAACTCGCACGCGGATCGCTGTACCGCCTGCCAGCACCGCTTCGGTCCGGGGTCGTGAATATCGCGAGGAAGATCCAGGTTGAAGGTGGGCTCATCACCGACGGGGCGATCTCGCCGCTGGGCGATCGGTACGTCCTGCGCGACTATGTCGACGCGGTCATCTACGACGGGCTGCCGCCCGGCAGGGAGGTCGCACGCATTCGGCTGCCCTACCAGACGCAGGGAGAGGCGATCACCTGGTCGGCGGACGGACGATCACTGCTCGTCGCGAGTGAGCGCGATGACCGACTTATTCGAGTCCCGGTGCCACTCGTGCTGCGTGAGGCTCGTCAGGAACGGGCCGCACGATGAGGATGACAAGCGCCACGAGCAGGAACGCCTCGTGAAACCCGATCACGTCGGAGAGCGCGCCTAGGCAAAATGGTGCCACCGCAATGGCAATGCTGCCAGCGACAGAAGCTGCGGCAGCCGCATGATCGGTGAGCCCGCCCGAGGATCGAACGGCGCGTGCGACCCCGAGTGGCCAATGGACGC
>CALPZT020000204.1 GCA_943328365.2 Bifidobacterium breve
CGGCGCGACGCAGGTTGTAGAAGATCTCGAGGTAGTCCAGGAGTGCCTCGTGGGGATCGACGGGAAGGGCCCAAACCTCGCCGCCACCGGGGGCAACGGCCACCTTGCGCTCGGTGTATGGCAGCGGAGGGGTGTCGAAGAGCTGGGCGATGCCCTGACGCCCCTCGACCTCCATGAGCAGGGTTCGCCTGCCGTCGTGCGCAAGGGCCAGTGCCAATGCAGCGGCGATGGTGGTCTTGCCGGCGCCCCCCTTGCCGGACACCACGTGCAGGGCGACGCCTGGCCACATCGCTTCAGTCACGGCCCCAGCGTAATCCGGATCTGCGGATGGAGGGCTAGTGTGCATCCATGACGAAATGGGAGTACGCCACGGTTCCGCTGCTTGTCCATGCGACGAAGGCGATTCTCGACACCTGGGGCAGCGACGGCTGGGAGCTCGTCCAGGTCGTCCCCGGCCCGAACCCGGACAACATGGTGGCCTACCTGAAGCGTCCGCTCGCCTAACCCACGGACCAAATCGACCAACCCAAGGAGTAGCGATGAGTGACGAGTCTCACGTTGAAGCAAGGCTTGCTGCTCTTGGCCTGACGGTGCCGCAGGTCACCGTCCCGCTCGCCGCCTACATTCCGGCCGTGCGTACCGGCAACCTCGTCTACACCTCTGGGCAACTGCCCATGATCAATGGCGCGTTGGCCGCTACCGGGAAGGTGGGCGGGGCCGTCAGCGCTGAGGAGGCCGCCGAACTCGCGAAGATCTGCGCCCTCAATGCGATCGCTGCCGTGCGCTCGGTCATCGGCGATCTCGACAAGGTCGTTCGGGTCGTGAAAGTCGTCGGGTTCGTTGCGAGCGCTCCCGATTTCACCGGGCACCCTTCAGTGGTGAACGGTGCGAGCAACCTCCTCAAGGAGGCCTTCGGCGACGCTGGGGTGCACGCTCGCTCAGCCGTCGGGGTCGCTGCGTTGCCGCTCGATTCCCCGGTCGAAGTGGAGATGATCGTCGAGGTCGCTGACTAGGTGACCGGGTTGGTGCCCGAGCCAAGGCCCGCCGCGACCGTCGTGCTCCTGCGCGACCGCGACGGCGATCTCGAAGTCTTCATGATGGAGCGCGTGCTCACGATGCCCTTCGCTCCGGGCATGCACGTCTTTCCCGGCGGACGGCTCGACCCCGCTGATGTTGTTGCGGGTGCAGCGCTCCCTGATCCGGGCCGGATTTTTGCACGCGATGCGCGGCGCGCGAGCAGCGACGAGGTCGAATACCGGGCGCTCGTGGCGTGCGCCCTGCGCGAACTAGTCGAGGAGTCCGGGGTTACCGTCCCCCTCGTGGATCTCCACCTCGCCGATCACTGGATCACCCCCGAGGTCGAGGGGCGACGATTCGACACGCGATTCTTCGTAGCGCCGATGCCCGAGGAGCATCAGGCGGTGCTCACCGGTACGGAGGCGCAGTCCGTGTGCTGGATACGGCCAGCCCACGCCCTCGATGAGCATGAGGCCGGCCGCATGCCGCTCCTGCGCCCGACCAGCCGAGTGCTCGAGTACCTCAGCCAGTTCAGTGATTCATTGGCCGTTATTGCCGCCGTGCATGAGCGGCCGATCCTGCCGATGCTGCCGCGGCGAATCGTGGCCGATGACGGATCCGTCGTATGGGCGATGGTCAACGGACGCACCGGCGATCTGATCGAGGGCGATGTCGAGCCGCCGCGATTCTGGGAGTTGACGGGGGCACGATGACCGGACGAATCCTGCCCGCAGGTGAGGTGCGCGACTCCGAGCCCTGGGCGAGCGGGTCGAAGACGGCCGCCGCAACCCTGCTCCTTGCACCAAACCCATCCGCATGGACCCTTGACGGGACCAACACCTGGCTGCTGAGCAGCCCCGGCTCGGGCCAGACCATCGTCGTCGACCCGGGGCCCGCAGACCTCGCCCATCTCGAACTGATCGTCGCTCACGCCCTCGCCGTCGACTCACCGGTCACCACGATCCTCCTCACCCACGGTCATGCCGATCATTCGGCCGGCGCTCGGCAGCTGGCCGGCATGACCGGGGCCGATGTGCGCGCCGTGGACCCCGAACACCGGCTCGGGTCCGAGGGCCTCGTCGGAGGCGAGGCCATCACCGCAGGATCCCTCGAAGTCCGCGTCGTCGCGACCCCCGGCCACACGAGCGACAGTGTCTGCCTTCTCGTCGAATCCGAGGGGTCGCTTCTCACCGGTGACACCGTGCTCGGACGCGGCACGTCCGTTGTCGCCTGGCCCGACGGTGAACTCGGCCCGTACCTAGAGTCGCTCCGGCAGCTTCGCGAACTTGCCGGGGAGAACTGCGTCCACCGCATCCTGCCGGGCCATGGACCTTTGCTGCTGAACCCCGGGCAGGTTCTCGACGGCTACCTTGAGCATCGCCGGTTGAGGCTCGATGAGGTGCGCCGTGTGGTGTCTCGCGGGATCACCGACCCGCTCGCCATCGTTGCCGAGGTCTACGCCGCGACGCCCAGAGCGCTGTGGCCGGCCGCGGAGATGTCGGTGCAGGCGCAACTCGCATATCTGGCTACGGAGGGCTGACCCAGGGGACGTCGGACCGGATCGTCTGGCGAACCTACGCAACCGTTTCGCCGATGCCTGAAGGCCCAGCCGAGGGGTGCGGAAGGTTCAGGCGTCGGGGATGCCTATCGGACGTAGGTCTGGCCGCGCGAGAGATCGAGTAATGAGCACGGCTCCTTGCCCACGACGGCCGTGAGAGCGGCGCCGTCGGCGGACATGCGAACCTTCACCGATTGGCTCGAATTCGACCAGCAATGCTCCCCACCGGATTTCACGGAGAGCGGATTGCGCCATGTGTCGGATCCCGGACCCTGCTGGCTAATCATCATCTGCGTCATCGGGGTGCCGGCGTTGAGCCCACCGATGCGGACGGTGCCTGTCGGATCGACGCTGAAAGCGATCTGCGATTGGTACTGCCCAGCCGGCATGCCTTCATTCCAGGTCTCACCGCGGTAGGTGAGTTGGTTGACCTGAGCGTCCTTGAAGAACCACATGCCTTGCGCGGAACCAGCCTCGCCCTGCGAAATCGTGCCGCACGCCGTCCCTGCCACCGGATCGGCGGATGGCGCACCAAGCTTGGCGAGCCAGCGCTGGCGCTGAGCTCCGGAATAGAAGTCGTATGGGCAGACGGCGTGCAACTCGCCTGATGCTCCCGGGGAGGATGCGAATCGAGCCTGATTGATGAAGGAATTGGTGCGACTGCTGTCCTCCATTCGCAGGTCGAAGGCGACGCTCTTGCCCGCCTCGCCCTGGAACCAGCCGATTTGCTCACCGGCCTTGATCCGGGTTGCGGTCACCGGCTGCCCAGCGCTCGACGGCACCGGATTCTTGGGTACGACGCCCGCGACCGCCCCGACAACACCCTTGACATGGTAGAGCTGAAGCGTGAAACCGCACCCAGCATCGAAGAAGAGGGAGTACTCAGGCTTGTACGCCGGATCGGTGCCGATCTTGTAATAGGCAGCCTGCGTAAGCGTCATGTCGACCGGGGCGTAGAGCGGCAACTGCTGCCCGTCGAGCGCTGGCTTCGAGTGCACGTAGGAACGCACGGATATGGAGCCTCCGAAGGCGGTCTGCTGCCCGATTGGCACCACGACTTGCACGTGGTCTGGATCGATGAAGTCCTTGGTGAAGTTCGGTCGCGCCGTGCAGCCGGGCTTGGTACTCGAGCCATTGATGAGTTGCCAGAAGAGCTTGCCCTTGTTCTTGCCCTTCGCGACCTTGGCGCAGATGACCGTGCGACTCGGCCCATCACCCTGCGTCGCGCCTGCCTTCTTGCACGCCTTGCCCTCGACGGTTGCGGCCTGAGCTGGCGCAGGGACGACGGTCGTCGTGAGAGCCGCAGTCATGAACGCAATGACTGCGATGACCACGACGGTGCGGATCGAGCGCATGAGACCTCCTCAAGGACACCATTAGCGATGTTCGCGACAGCGGTACCCGTTTGTCAAGGTCGACCAAGAGCGCAGTGCTGAGCCGGGAATGCAGTGGGATGGCATGACTGCAGGTTTTCCCACTTCATGGGACAAACGGGGCTATTGCTGGTGGAGGTCGAATGCGTGGCTCAGGGCCGCGGAAAGCGGGGCCTCTTGATGCGGGAGGAGGAAGCCGATGTGCCGGCCGAGGTAGGCGGCGCGAATGGACATAACGTTGTCGAGGTTGGCCAGATGGTTGGGCCGCATGCGGTGCCGCTCAGTCCAGTGGATCGAGGATGCGGCCAAGGTAGTCATCGAGGCCATCGAGATCCTCGTAGGTAGTCATCGAGGCCATCGAGATCCTCGTAGGTACTGCCGTGGGCGATGAGCACCTCGACCTCCTTCGCCCACGCGCGGCGCTTGAGTTCGCGAAGGAGAGCCTGCTCAACGATCGAGGCTCGGCTCGGCTCCTGGCCGGTACGCACGATGCTGTCGAGCTTGGCGACGAGC
>CALPZT020000205.1 GCA_943328365.2 Bifidobacterium breve
CTCCTGACGAATATCTCGTCTCATATGTCGAGGCATTGGCTCGCCAGGGGCCGAGCAGCCCAAGTGGAATGACCGCGGTGCCGTCGGGGCGACGTTATGCCTGCTCCCCATGGTGACGATCACCTGATCAAGGACCTGGTCGCCGAACTCGTCCCGCAGCCAGCGCAGGTGTCGTACGTCGTGGTCGTCGACGGCGGCCGCGAGTTTCCTGGCTCTTCGCACTCAAGCGGGGTGTTCGGATGCTGGCGGTTCACGCGGCCCTGCGGGTCGCGCTGTGGAGCATTATGCGCCGTTCGTAGTTTGCCTGGTTGCGGAACCCGCATCCGACGCGCTTGATCTGCTTGATGACGCGGCCCCGGCCCTCTGTCCTGGCGTTGGTGATGCCGAGTTCGAGGAAGCCCTCGATCTCCGGCCACCAGCGCTCGACGGTGGTGGCCAGGCGGGTGGTCTCCTCCAGGCCGGCGTCGGCGCATGCGGTGAGGAACCGGGTCAGGTGGTGCGCAGCCCGGTGCCGGCTGTGGAGGGTGGGGCCGTGGGCCGCGAGGAGGCGGCGCAGGAGCTCCTTGCACTGCCATGCGGCGGCGATCTCGCCGGTCGGGTCGTCGGTCGCGAACAGCGCGTCGAGCCGAGCGCGCGCCTTGTCGCCGAGGCGGTCCCCAGCGCGAAGGAGGAGTTGGCGGTTGGCCCAGGAGGGGTCTGCCTTCCTGCCGCGGCGGCCGTGGCGGTCGCGGCTCACCCGCTGGCGGACGTCGGTGACCATCTGGTTGGCGAGCATCACCACGTGGAAGTGGTCCACCACGATCCGGGCGCCGGGCAGTGCCCGCCGGATCCCTGACGCGTAGGGAGCGCTCGGGTCAATGGCCACGATCCGGACCGCTTCCCGGAAATCGTTGCCCTGCAACGTCATCCACGCCTCGACGCTTGCGCCGGAGCGACCGGCGGCGAGCCCGATGATCCCCCCGGGCCGTCCCGGGTCCAAGTCCACGATCGAGGTCATCCACGGATCCGAACGTCGCCACGGCCCCGTGCCGTCGTCTCCCTCCCGGGTCCAGCGGACACTGCGGGCCCGGGTCTCGTCGATCCCGATCATCGCCGTCGGGACCGCAGGACCCGCCGCGGCCGTGGCCGCCAGGACCAGGATCCGGTGGGCCGTGGCCCACGCGATCCCGCATTCCGCGGCGACCTCGCTCACCGCCCGATTCGCCCCCGCGACCGCGGCACCGACCCGCTCCCGCAGCCTGGTCGTCACCCGCGAGCGGACCGGCAGCTGCGCGCTGGCCTGCGTGAACGACCTGCGCGGACACAGTGCCTCCAAGCACACGAAGCGGCGCTTGCGGACCCGCAAACGCAACGCCACCGCCCCATGCGGAACGTCCCTCACGCGGCTCAGCGGACGGTCCTTGACCCGAGAGGACACCACCCCGCACGCCGGGCAGCCCCCCTCCGAATCGACGACCTCCGCGAGCACCTCCCGACCCCCGTCAACGCCGAGCGCGACATCGAGGACCCGGTAACCGGGCAGGGCAAACAACAACGACGTACGATCTTCCATAGCTCGTGGCCTCCACGCTCGTGAGTGTCAGAACCACCAGCATGCCGAGGCCACGAGCCAAAACTCACGACGCCACCCCGCTTAAGTGCGAAGAACCCCTTTGATTGCTTTATACGTGCGCAGACCCCTCAGTTTGCTCACTGGCAGGGCAAGCGGCCCGTGCTTGGTGTCGCGGCATGCGACTCGGTGTTCAGGGTCGAGGCACGCTCGGCGCGGCCACCGTAGACTTCCAGCCTCAGGTTCGCGCGAGCGAACACCTCCCCCAATTCCAAGGAGATCCCCCATGTCAGTAGAGGTCGGCCAGGCCGCACCCGAGTTCACGTTGTCCAACCAATTCGGCGAGAAGGTGTCGCTGGCCGACTTCCGCGGCGAGAAGAACGTCGTGCTCATGTTCTACCCGTTCGCATTCACCGGCACCTGCACTGGCGAGCTGTGCGCGATCCGCGACCAGTACGTCGATTTTGCCAATGACGACACCGTCGTCCTCAGCGTCTCGTGCGATAGCCCGTACACGCTGAAGGTGTTCGGCGAGCAGGAGGGCCTCACCCACGCGCTCCTCAGCGACTTCTGGCCGCACGGCGAGGTCTCGAAGGCCTACGGCGTCTTCCTCGAGGAGAAGGGCTTTCCGATCCGCGGCACGTTCATCATCGACAAGGAGGGCGTCGTCCGCTGGTCGGTCGTGAACGGCCCGGGCGAGGCGCGCGACTCCGCCGACTACAAGGCAGCGCTCGCGGCCCTGTAGTCACACTTTCGGGGCATCGATGCTCAGCTGAGTGCGCCGACATCCAGGCGCGTCTCAACCGTCTCCTCGCCGATCTTCTCGACGCGATACGCCGCCGGTCCCTCACCCGAGGGGCCGGCGGCGTTCGTGTCTGCGATGACGGCGACCGGCTCGGTGCCTTCGTAGAGGATCCCGACGTGGTCATCGGTCGCGTAGGACAGCGGGAGGACGCCGTCGCCAACCAGGCGGTGCAGGAGCGGACGTCGCTGGGCTTCTGAGTCGTAGTGGACGCCGTTGCCGTAGGGCAGCAGGGCCAAGCCGTTGGTGACCGCGACGAGGTCGGAACCGAATGAGTCGGTGGGCCCGCCGGCGTGCCAGCAGATCGACCCGGCGCTCACGCCGCCGAGCACCGCGCCGCGCTCCCAGGCCTCTCGCATCGCGTCATCGACTCCGTGGAGTCGCCACAGCGCGAGCAGGTTCGCGACGCTGCCGCCTCCGACCCAGATGACATCGGCACGACCGAGCGCCTCATCCGGCGTGCGGTTCGGCTGGGTGAACAGCGCGAGGTGATCGACATCGCAGCCGGCATCGCTGAGCGCGGAGTACATCGTCGACAGGTACTGATGGCTATCGCCACTGGCCGTCATGACGAGGCACACACGCGGCCGTTCCTTGCCACTCAGGCGCATTGCCTCGAGGAAGATGCCGCCGGGTCGCATGACGCCCCACAGGCCCGGAGTCGAGACGAAACCGCCGCTGCTCGCAATGATCCTTCGCGTTGTCATGCTCGACCTCCGGTGTGTGGCTCAGGAGTGGTTGTTTCTCAGGAGTGGTTGTTTCTCAGAAGTGGTTGGTTACGGACGCAGGCGCATCATGCGCTCGAGGGCGGCGAGGCAGCGGGGTACCTCCGACACCTCGAACATCCCCTCGAGGACGAGCGTGGCCATGCCGTGGACGGCCGACCACATGACCTCCTCTGATCCCTCGCGAAGCTCCGCGGGGAGGATGCCCGTCGCGACGAGATCATCGAAGAGCTCGACGATGAGGGGGTTCTTCTCACGCTCCGGGGGACGCGGGCAGTGTCCGGAGAAGGCGATACGAAACAGGTTCGGGTGCTCGACCGCGAAGGTGATGTAGGCGAGGCCCGCGGCGCTCGCGCGCTCTTGCGCCGATGCGGCCTCGCCGCGCGGGTAGCGTGCCATCTCCAGGGCCATCGAGACGTTCAGTCGCTCGACCCCCTCGAGGGCCACAGCGGCGATGAGGGCGTCCTTGTCGGCGAAGTGGTGATACGCAGCGCTCGGGCTGACGCCCACCGCGTGGGCGACGCTCCGCAGCGAAAGGTTCTCCATGCCGACCGCCTCGACCTGGGCGATGGCCTCGGCGATGAGGGCCCCGCGCAGATCGCCATGGTGATACGGGCGATCCCTCAGCTGCGTGGACGCGGACCCGGGCATAGGAGCAGTGTGTCAAAGACCTCACCAGTGTGCGCCCGGAGGTCGCGCCGGCCACTGGCTGGGCGCTGGCCGGGCGATTCGGTGGGCCGTGAGGGACTCGAACCCCCGACAATCCGCGTGTAAGGCGGGCACTCTAACCAACTGAGTTAACGGCCCCGGCGCTGAAGGGTAGCGCCTCGCTGCCCGGGAACTGTGACAGGATCGCGCCGCTGGACGAAACCCGACCAGCGATGGCGACATACGGGGAGATGGAGGCGGTCGATCATGGGCGTGCTCCTTGCACTCCTATCGAGCCTCACGTGGGGCGTCGCCGATTTCATGGGCGGGCTCGCATCAAGGCGCGCCGGTCCGGTGCACGTGCTGAGCGTCTCCTACCCCGCAGGCGCTGTCGTCCTCACGATCTTCGCGATCTTCGTCATCCCCGGCGAACTCTCGACCGGTGTCCTCCTGTGGGGCACCGGTGCGGGCGTTGTCGGAGCCTTGGCCATCGGATTGCTCTATGCGGCGCTCTCGCGGGGCCCAATGGGGATCGTGTCGCCGGTGACCGCGGTGATGGCAGGCGCCGTTCCCGTGGCAGTCGGGCTCGTCCGCGGTGAATCGCTCTCCGCCATCGCATTCGGCGGCATCGCATGCGCGGCCGTTGCGGTCGTCCTCGTCAGCAGGGAGACGGGCGAACAGGCACGCATTCGGCCATCGACGATCGGCCTGGCCCTCGGAAGCGGCGC
>CALPZT020000206.1 GCA_943328365.2 Bifidobacterium breve
GCCCAATGCCGCAGCCATTGCCTCGATGGAGGTTCGGACGACGTTGTTCAGCGGCTGCTGCGCGGTGAGCGATGAACCTGCGGTAAAGACGAAGATCCGCAACTGCTCCGAGCGAGGGTCCTTCGCGCCATAGGTATCGCGCATGAGCTTGGCCCATACCCGGCGCGCTGCCCTGAACTTCGCGATCTCCGGCATGAAATCCATGTTGCTCGACAGAAACGTGAAGAGGGTGGGAGCCACCGAGTCGATGCTGATGCCGCGGCGTACGCACTCATCGAGATACGCACGGGCATTCGCGAACGTGAAGGCGATCTCTTGGATTGCGTTCGACCCCGATTCACGAATGTGGTACCCGCTCATCGCGAGCGAGACCCAGCGCGGGATATCTCGGGCGATGTGCTCCATCACGTCGACCGAGAGCTTGAGGCCGGTGGCTGCTGGGAAGATTTGCGTGCCGCGGGCGATGTACTCCTTGAGGACGTCGTTCTGGACGAACATGCCGAACTCGTTCGGGTTCACCCCGCGCTTCGCCGCGAGAGCCTGGAACATCGCGACCCAGATGTAGCTGATCGAGTTCGCGGTCGTGCGGACCTGGCTGATCTTCTCGAGCGGGATTCCCTCCATGAGGATTTCGATGTCGGCAAGGCTGTCGATCGCGACGCCGACCTTGCCGACCTCACCGCGCGAGAGTGCGTTATCGGAGTCGAGCCCCATCTGAGTGGGAAGGTCGAGTGCAACGCTGAAGCCGGTGAGACCCTGGTCGATGAGCGAACGGAAGCGTGCATTCGTCTCGCGTGCCGTTCCGAAGCCCGCATACTGACCCATTGTCCAGACGCCGGGGTCGGCGCTGATGCCCCTGCTGTACGGGAATTCACCCGGCAGTTCGGTCATGATGTCGCCTCCGCATTGAGTTCCTCGCGCAGCACCTTCTTGGCAATCTTCCCCGTCGAGTTCAGCGGGAAGGATTCAACGATACGGACGTCCTTGGGCTTCTTGTAGGAGGCCATCCGCGACTTGCAGTGCGCGACGACGTCATCGACCGTCACCGTCGCACCCGGAGCAACCGTGAACAGCGCCGTGACGTGCTGGCCCCAGTCGGCATCGGTCACGCCGATGACCGCGACCTCATGGACTCCGGGGACCTCGGCGATGACATCCTCGACCTCGCGCGGATAGATGTTGTACCCGCCGGAGATGATCATGTCGCCCTTGCGGTCGACGAGGAAGAGCCGCTCATCGGCATCCATCCGGCCGAGGTCGCCGGTGTGCAGCCAGCCGTCGCGCACGGCCTTCGTCACGGTGGCGTCCTGGCCCGCCTGGCCGTAGTAGCCGCGCATGACGTGGTCGCCACGCGTGATGACCTCGCCGATCTCGCCGACCGGCACGTCGCGTCCGTCCTCGTCGACGATTCGAACCTCAACGCCATTGCACGGGAGGCCGGCGCTCGTGAGAATCTCGGCATCGCCCTCGATGCCGCGCAGGTGGTCGGCGGGGCCGAGAACGGTCACCGGCGGGATCGCTTCGACAAGTCCGTAGTACTGCGACATGTGCGGCGTAATCCGGTCGAAGCATTGCCGGATCTGCTCCGGGGGCATCGGTGCACCCGCGTACCCGAGGATCTCGAGGTTCTTCATCCGCTCGCGGGAGATGTCGGGCATGGCAAGCAGTCGTGCCACCATCGTGGGCACGAGCGCCGTCGCGGTCGCACCGCGATGCTCGAAGGCATCGACGACATCGTCCGCCTCGAACTTCGCCTGGATGATCTGGCGCGCACCGAAAGCGTAGTACGACAGGACGAACAAGCCGCTCGTGTGCGTGACCGGGCCCGCGTGCAACCAGGTGCTGCGCTCATCAGGGACCTTGCCGAGGAAGTCGGTAATGATGTTGTGCAGGCTGGCCATCCGGTTTCGATGGGTCCGAATCGCCCCCTTTGGATTGCCAGTCGTTCCACTCGAATAGTTCAATGACACCAATGCATCCGGGTCAACGCTCAAAAGCAGCGGCTCCGATGATTCGGCAGCGAGGAAGCGCTCGTACGGCACTGCTCCCTCGGTATCGCCGTTGATGACGATCACGTGCTCGACCATGTCGCGCACCGGGGCGGCGTCATCCCAGAACTTGGCGTCGAGGATGAGCACGCGGGGCGTGCAGTCAGTGGCGATGCGAATCCAGTCGGTCGGGTGCAACCGGTAGTTCAGGGCGACGCGGCACAGCCCCGCCGTGCTGATGCCGAGGTCGGTCTCGATGTAGGTGTTCTGGTTCGACTGGAGGTCGAGCACCCGATCACCTGTTTCGAGGCCGAGGCCGCGCAGGCCGCGCGCGAGCTGCATGATCCGCGCGCCCGACTCGCCGAAGGTCATCACGCCCTCGGGCCCGTCCAGGGCAATGCGATCGCGATAGTGACGCATGGAGCGTGAGACGAGCCGGCCAACGTCCATCAGAAATGCCCTCCGGTTGCTGAATGTTCAAGTGGTCGTGAGTAGGCAGCATCGAGGATCCAGCACCCCTGCGGAAGCACCGTGATCGGGTTGAGGTCGAGCTCGAAGCCATCGGGCCATTCGCGGGTCGCGTCAGCGATGCCGAGGACTGCGGCCACGAGTGCATCGACATCAGCAGGTGCCGCGCCTCGAACCCCGGCCAGCAGCATGGCAAGCCGCGTTTCGTCGATCATCGATCGAACGTCCTGCTCGCTCACCGGCAGCACGCGTACCGCTGCATCGGCGATGACCTCGGTGAGCACGCCTCCGACACCGACCGTGAGGACCCGGCCGAGCGAGCTGGGCGTGATGCCGACAAGCACCTCGATGCCGCCCGGCACGAATCGTTCGACGAGCACATCGCCGCCGAGCGCGACAAGTCGCTCGTAGATCTCGCCGATATTCGCGCGAGTGACCCCGAGCACGACACCACCGGCATCGCTCTTGTGCAGCAGGCCCGGAACGACCGCCTTGCAGACGGCCACTCCCCCAACCTGGTCGATCGCAGCGGTGGCATGCTCGAGCGTGGTGGCGAGTACCGACTCGGGAATCGGCAATCCCGCCGCTTCGAGGAGTCCCTTGAGCTCATCCTCGGAAGCCTGCGGGCTAGGAATGCCTGCCACAAGGCCGAATTCCCTTTCGATGGAGAGGGAACGATTGCCCGTCGTCGCGAGCGCTGCAAGCGCATTGACCGCTCGCTCCGGGGTCGAATAGGCGGGCACACGCGCCTTCGCGAGCAGCGCGGCCGCGTGCGGGGCGAGCGATGAGGCACCCGTTCGAGCGACGACAACAGGCATCGTGGTGCGTTCCCTCAATGATTGCAAGGCATTTGCGATGCGCGTGACGTCATCGCCGACGAGAACCGCGAAGCAGGCGACGACGGCATCGACATTCACGTCGTCGGCGAGCACATCGAGGCAGCGCTCGAACATGCCAGGCTCGGTCATGACCGCGGCGGTCACGTCGACAGGGTTGGTTGCGTTTCCGTAGGACGGGACGATTGCCTCGAGCGCTCGGACGGTCTCCGGGGCGAGCTGCGCGAGTTCAAGCCCTGCAGCCTCGATCGCATCGGTCGCGAGGATGCCGCTGCCGCCGGAGGTCGTGAGGATGCCGACCCGACGACCCGTCATGCGTGCGCCGCTTGCGAAGACCGCGCCGACGTCGAGGAGGTCGTCGATGTCGGTAACCCTCGCGATGCCAAGGGATTTCAGTGCAGCGTCAACGACCTTGTCCTGGGTCGCGAGCGCACCGGTGTGCGAGGCAGCAGCGAGGGCCCCGGCCTCGCTGCGTCCGGCCTTGAGGACAGCAACTGGCACATGATCGACCGCAAGGCGCAGCGACTCGAGGTCGTCGAGCGACTCGACGTACATGAGCAGGCCGGTGACCGCCTCGTCGGCGGCGAGGCAGGCTGCCACCTCGGCTGCGGTGACATCGGCTTCATTGCCGGTGGTGACCGCAATGCCGATCGGGACACCGCGCTCCATCGCGAGCGAGAGCGCACCGAACCCCAGTGCCCCCGACTGGCTCACGAGGGCAATCGAGCCGGCAGGCGCGGGCGTGGACTCGGAGGAGAACACCGGGCTGAACGTGGCCATGACCGAGCCGGCACCGCCGACCGAGCCGATGCAGTTCGGCCCGACCATGCGCATGCCGGATGCACGTGCGATTGCGACGAGTTCGTCCTGCGCCGCCTGGCCCTCGGGTCCAGTCTCGGCAAACCCAGATGACATGACGATGCATGCCTTCACTCCGGCAGCGGCGCAGTCGCGCACTGCATCGGCAACCGAGCCGGCAGGAACCATGATGAGGGCGAGGTCGATCGGCTCTGTGACATCGCCGATGCTCGCGAAGGCCGGCAGTCCCAGGATCGTGCCGCCCTTCGGATTGACCGGGGCGATGAAGCCGCCGAAGCCGTAGCGCTGCAGGTAGTCGATGGGCAGACGGCCC
>CALPZT020000207.1 GCA_943328365.2 Bifidobacterium breve
ATGATGAGGTAGCTGACGATCGCGCCGAGCGCGCACCCGACGAGGATGCCTGCCGAGACGCCGATGATCGTCGGGAAGATGAGGACGAAGAGGATGCCGAATCCGGCCCTGCCGAAGCCGTTCGCGATGAAGCCGAAGGAGAAGCGCAGGTGCTCCTCGCGGCCCTGGGCGATGCCCATTGACCCGGTGCCGAGCACCACGAACCCGAGCGAGGCCATGCCCATGGCGACCGCTGCATAGGGGATGGCGAAGGCGATCGACAGCGGCCAGGCAGCTAGGACTCCCAAGACGATGATCGAAATTCCGATGGCGATCGACAGCCGGATCGCCTGGCCCTCGATCTCAGCCCGGTTCTCCTTTGCGGTCGACACTCGGCGAGCAGTGAGGACCTGCATGGCAATGCTCAGGGTCGAGACGATGATGAGAATGCCGAGAAGCGCGCCGAGGGCGCCGAACTCGGCCTGGGTGAGCCGGCGGGCCGCGATGATCGAAAGTCCGTAGGCCGCGCCGTTGCCGATGAGGGTCGCTGCTCCCACGAAAATGAGGCCTTTGGCAAGGGTCTTTCGCGGCTCGCTCACGTGCGAACCCTAACGAACAACGCGGTGAGGCTCACCGTCAACCACCCACGCGCATTCGTCTCCGCATCGTCCGTGAATCGAGATCAGAGTGACGTATGGGGCTCATGAGTTCAGTGGGACGACTCTGTGACTCATCCCATAGCCACCCAAAGCTGCGTCCGAAACCCGGTCGTGATCAAACCGTGATCTACGGATGAGCACGTAGCGTCCCACGAAGTTGCAGACCCAGGGGCCGCTCGCAGCCAGCGGGCAGTCAGCCACCCGACCTTCGGGAGGCGAGGACAATCCCAAGGAGCCTGATCAATGCGCAATCCCGTACGCAATGCACTACGACATCACGCGGCACGAACCGTCGCGGCCACGGCACTCGCGAGCGCCGTCCTCACCGGAGGCATCACCGCTCCGGGTGCCCACGCCGACACCCAGCTCGCTTCCGCCGAGGCGGCGCCAGCGACCGACCCGGCATCCGCCGAACCAGACTTGCCCCGCGAAGCCAGCGGACGGCGGGCCGCCCTCATGCACCGCGCTGTCCAGCGCGCGAAGATCGCCGCCGTGGCCCAACTGCGGGCCAAGATCGTCAAGCTCGCCAAGGCCCAGGTCGGCGACAGCTACCGAGCCGGCCGCACCGGTCCGGACGCCTTCGACTGCTCGGGACTCACCTCGTACGTGTACAAGCACGCGGCCGGCATCGATCTGCCGCGCGTCTCCTACTCGCAGTGGCGCAGGGTGAAGCGGGTCCGCTATCGGGACTCCCAGCCGGGCGATCTCGTGTTCTACTTCCGCGGTGGCGCGCACCACGTCGGGATCTACATCGGCAACGGCAAGATGGTGAATGCCGTGAATCCCAGCAAGGGCGTGCGCATCAGCCCCATCACCGGCTCCTGGTACTCACGCGCCTACAGCGGGATGGGCCGGATCATTCAGCCGGCCTGACGGGCGTTCAGGGGAGCGCCGATTGCGACAGGAGACGTCTTCGCTTGTGCACACTGACGTCTCGCCCAACTCGGTGCTTCCGTTCGCCAGGTTGCATGGAGGTGCCGAGGCGATCCGCGGGGTCGTATCCCAGGGGGAGAATGCAGCGGGGAGCTTCCGGCGCCAGCGTCAAGCATTCCTGACGCACAGTGCGTATTCACCTTTTCGTGTGTTCATGGAACTCGCGGAGCCGGGCGCCACGATCCGCCGCAACCGTCTCGCCAGCGGGATTAACGAGGCACAGCTGGCACGCATGGCAGGCGTATCGCGAGCCACGATCAATTACGCCGAGACGGGTCGTTCCGCGATCGGTGCCGATGCACGCTTGCGTATCCTGAGGTTCCCCGGAGCGCACGCCCCGCGGGAATCAGACGGATCACGGGTCAAGAACAGTGATGGCATACCCCGACGTCCAGGCAGGAGCGCGTGGGAGCCCGGCCTCACCCGTAGCGAAACGCAGTGGGTTGGCCCCAACACCGCTTGCGCCAAAGATGAACTCATAGGTGTACGTGCTCGTTGAGCAGAGTGTTTCGACGAATGCACTCGAATCGTCTCCGTATGCGGTCAGCATCTTTTCCCACGCGTTTGTCCCGGTGCACAATTGCGTTGCTGATTGCTGCAGGGCGAGCCGTTCGTTTGGTCTATTCCCGATCCCCAGATCGGAGTAAATAAACTGAATGCTTCCAAGTCCGATGAACGTAGCGGAGTTGAATCCGGGGAGGGTGCGTAGAACAACTGGTGCGACTGGCGCGGATGCGGTGCGAGTTCCACCTACCGTTGCCACCGTCTGGTTGTAGGCACTCGAGCATCGTTTCCACGAGAACTGTGCGGTACTTGAGTTCACAGGTCGTATGGAAGTGGGCATGAATACAGATGGTGCGCGGCCTGAAGAATTGTTTGGAAAGCAGAAGGCACCGGCGTCATTGGTGGTCTGCATGTTCGAGCGAGCGTCATTGCCGCCAAGTCCGAGATAGGAAACGGCAACAACGGGAATGCTCATTCCCGCGACCCGCACTAACTGGACAGCGCTTCCGTAAGGTCCGTCAGCCTTTACCGATCGGAACGCAACTTGGGCCGATGCCCCGCCAATCTCAATTATCCCGACACTGCCCTGTCTCTTCGTCAGTGTGTTGCCCAGGACATTTGCGTCGAGCCAGGATAACGAGGCTTCCTGCAGGCCGGGCAGAATTCGATTGGCTGCTGTCGGGTGACCCGATGCCTCGATGGTTGCCGCTGTGCTCGCCAGAATTGACTGCGCCGCATTTTGATCTGAGGCTTGCACATTGCGCATCCCGGCGGTTGCGAGCATTGCCACAGGGACCTCTTTCTTGGCAATACCTTGTTGGGCGAGAAATTCGTCGAGTTGGGCGAGCAGCGGTGCAATGGCTTCAATCCCCGCGGTTTCAGGCGAAGACGCGAACGAGGAAAGCCCTCTTGTTTTTGTCTTTGCTTCCGCTATCGCCTGTGGCACGAGTGAGCCTTCTTTGTCAGCGAAGAGGGTTAAGCGCGTTCCGCTGCTGCCGGCATCAATTACGGCGATGTGCTTCGGTGACGTTGCAGCCACAGCCCCAACGGGCGTCAGGAGGATGGGACAGAGGGTGGCGATCACAACTGCAGTGACGAGCAGCCTGAACTTCATTCAAGTCTCCTCTGTCAGCGAACCGGATACCCGCACGGCAATCGATTAAACGCCAATGATCCCAAAAATGTTGCGCCCATACCAGCCCGAATACCAACCAGTTAGAGACGTGGATGTGGTGGTCGGGCGGGTGCTGGGGTTGGGACCAGGCGGCGTGGTGAGCGCGCCTGACATTCCATCGGGACGTCTTGCGCTTGATGACTCGTGGTGCGGAGCGTTGTCGTCGGGCGGCGTTGAGGCGTCCGAGGGGACGTTGGAGGAAGAACAGCCAGCCGGGGCTGTCGCGGTCGTGGGGGTCAGTGGGAAAGGCGCCCGTGGGGAGCCGTCTGCCCGGTGATCCGCAGCGCGGCGGCGAAGCTGACGCGGTCGGAGTCGTGGCCGGAGTCGGCGGCCGCCTCGGCCCTGAGTGGCCGGATCGCGTAGTGGCAGCATATGCGTCCCCGGATCTCCTGGAGGACGAGGTCGGGCGACTTCGAGTGCAGCACGGTCCGCGGTCTGCGCTGGTGGGTCTTGAGCTCGTCGAAGATCGACTCGATCTCACAACTCGGACCTTGCGGGCTGCCCAGTTGCGTCCTGCCGGCAAGTGGGGGCTTGCTCTGAGTGCGACTGGAGACCTTGAGAGGGCCCACGACACCACGCGCGGCTCAGCAACCACACATCACGGTGCCAGCCGCAGTTGATCGACGGGTTTCTCGCATGAGTCCCAAGCCTGATCGACTTCCATCCCTGAACACCGTGTTTACACGGTATTCAGCGTGCATCACGGGCATGTACAACAACCGGGTGAGTTAATGTCGGATCTTTCTGAAGCGAAGGGAACACAACCAATGAAACAACACGCAAGGCAATCCACGGCAGCGAAACGATGGAGATCAGGGCTTGCTCTCGCAGTCATTTCATGCGGGGCCATGGTCCTCTCGTCCTGTGGAGGGGGCGCGACAGACAGTAGTTCCCCAGTGATCCGCGGCATGGGGGACGATTCCAAACAGTCCACGCTGTCCGTGTCGAATACGACGCTCACAGGCATAGTAGGCACGGCTATCGCACTAACGACGGCGGGCGGATCGGGAACGGGTGCTGTCACCTTCACCGTCACTGGGACGGCATGCTCAGTGAGCGTGGCCTCGTTGAACGCGACGGCTGCGGCAACATGCATTGTCAAGGCGAAGAAAGAGGCGTCCTCCGGCTGGAAAGAGACGACGAGCGCGACAAAGACCTTCACGTTCGCTGCCGCC
>CALPZT020000208.1 GCA_943328365.2 Bifidobacterium breve
AGCCGTCGTCTCGCGCAAGGTCAAGGAGCGGGCACGCATCGTCGCAGCAGCGGCACTCGAGTGCTCACCTGATGACCTCGAGTGGGAGCTCGGCCGCTGGTCGGTCAAGGGCGATAAGGAGCGCGGCAAGACCATCCAGGAGATCGCGCTCCTCTCGCACAGCTCACTCGAGCTGCCGGAGGGCGTCGAGGGTCACCTTGATGCGACTGCGGTCTACAACCCGCCGAACCTCACCTACCCCTACGGGGCCTACATCTGCGTCGTCGACGTCGATCCCGGCACCGGTCAGGTGAAGGTGCGACGCTTCATCGCAGTCGACGACTGCGGCACGCGCGTCAACCCGATGCTCGTCGATGGTCAGGTGCACGGCGGCATCGCCGACGGCATCGGCATGGCCCTCATGGAGCTCATCGCGTTCGACAAGGACGGCAACAACCTCGGTGGCTCCTTCATGGACTACCTGCTGCCGACCTCGATGGAGTGCCCGAACTACGAGCTGGGCGAGACGGTGACCCCGTCACCGCATCACCCGATCGGTGCCAAGGGCGTCGGCGAGTCGGCAACCGTCGGTTCACCGGCGGCCGTCGTCAACGCGGTCATGGATGCGCTCGCGCCCTTCGGTGTGCGTCACGCTGACATGCCGCTCACTCCGTCGAACGTCTGGCGCGCGATTCAGGGCAACCCGATTCGCGTAGACATGGCAATCGAGTAACAATTCACCCATGACGACGCGGGCGTTGCACGAGCGGGCAGAGCGGCTTCGAGCCGATCGAATCCCATTCGTGCACGCCCGCGTCGTTCTTGCCGAGAAGCCCACCTCCGCAAAGCCCGGCGATGAGGCAATCGTCCTCATGGATGGCACGATCGAGGGCTTCGTCGGCGGGCAGTGCGCGCAGGCAACGGTTCGCGCCCAGGGCCTCGAACTCATGCAGCGTGGCGACACCATGCTTCTCCGCATCGCCCCGAATCCCGAGCCTGATCAGTCCGGAAAGACCGTCGTCCACAATGCCTGCCTCTCCGGCGGCACCCTGGAGATCTTCATGGAGTCGGTGCTCCCCGCGCCCGTCGTGCACATCGAGGGCGACAGCCCGATTGCGCAGGCGATGGCCTGCGTCGGCTCGGCCCTCGGCTACGACGTCCAGCCCTACTCCGGCACCGACCTCAATGTCGTCGATGCTGTCCTCATCGCATCGCACGGTTTCGGCGAGGAGCCTGCGCTCACGAGCGCGCTGGCCGCCGGCGTCCCCTACATCGGGATGATCGCGAGCCCCAAGCGCGCGAAGGCCGTCCTCGAATCCCTCGACATCGACCCCAACCTGAAGTCGCGCATTCACGCCCCGGCCGGGCTCGACATCGGCGCGCGCACCCCCGAGGAGGTCGCATTGTCCGTCTTCGCCCAGATCATCGAGGAGCGCCGCGCGCCCTCTCGCATTCGCGAACTGCCACTGCTCACCAGCGCGCCCGCAGCGGCCGCCACGGCCATCGACCCGATCTGCCAGATGACCGTCGCCGCGGTGCCGACAAGCATTCACGCCGAGATTGACGGCACGACCTGGTACTTCTGCTGCCCCGGCTGCCGCGACTCATTCGTCGCGTCCCATTCGACCGCAGTGAACGCCTGATGGCCACCCTCGCCGAGCAGGTCCCTGACCCGGCTGCGCTCATCGCCGGGTTGGCCGATCACGACTACCTCGCCGAGTCGGGCCTCGCGACCGCGCTGTTCTGCGCCGTGCGCCTCCCCCAGCCGCTCCTGCTCGAGGGCGAGGCCGGGGTCGGCAAGACCCAAGCGGCCAAGTCGCTCGCCGAACTGCTCAACACCCCGCTCATCCGCCTCCAGTGCTTCGAGGGCATCGACGCCTCCGAGGCGCTCTACGAATGGAACTACCCGCGCCAACTCCTCGGGATTCGCGTTGCCGAGGCGAAGGGCTCCGGCCTGAGCGAGGAGTCGCTGTTCTCCCGCGAGTACCTCATCGAGCGACCCCTCCTCCAGGCGCTCGAGCACCCGGGCCCGAACCCGGCGGTACTCCTCATCGACGAGATCGATCGCGCCGACGAGGAATTCGAGGCGTTCTTGTTCGAGATGCTCGCCGAATCCGCTGTCACCGTCCCCGAGATCGGCACGCTTACCGCGAAGGTCCCGCCGGTTGTCATCCTTACCTCGAACCGGACCAGAGATCTCCACGACGCCCTGAAGCGACGCTGCCTGTACCACTGGATCGACTATCCGAGCCTCGAGCATGCAGTTCAGATCGTGCGGCTGCGGGTCCCGCAGGCACCACCTGAACTCGCATCCCAGGTGGCGGGCGCGGTCGAAAGGCTGCGCAGCCTCGACGTCCAAAAGCCCCCCGGGGTTGCAGAGGCCATCGACTGGGTGCATGCCGCCACCCTGCTCGGCATCAAGACCCTCGATGCCGATGCCGTCGACCTCACGATGGGCTCGGTCCTGAAGTACCGGGAGGATCAGGACCTCGCCCGCGCCGAGGGCCTCTCCTGGGTCGCAGGTGCCTGAGCCGTCGGTCGAATCAGTCGCCGCCGGGCATCGCAACCGACGTCCGAGCGGCCTCGCCGACATCGTCGCAACCTTCGGCCACCTGCTCCACCATGCCGGAGTGCCCGTCACTCCTGAGCGCAGCGCTCGATTCGGCACCGCCGTGATCCTCGCCGCGCCCCAACTCGTCGACGAGCTCTACTGGATCGGCAGGGTCACCCTCCTCACCGCACATGATCAGGTCGAGATCTACGACCGTGCCTTCCAGCAGGTCTTCCGGGGCATCATCGACATCGCCGACTTCCGAGGTGACAGCAGCACCCCTCCGCCGCAGTCGTCGGCGCCGTCCGACGAGAAGGTTCCGTCCGACCCGAATCGCGAGGGCGAGACAAAGTCGGGACCCCGCGGTACCAGCGCGACTCCTGGACCCTCGTCCACGAACGAGGACAACGAGGACGAGGAAGAGCCGAGCATCCTTGCCGCGGTCAGCGACGAGGAGCGGCTGTCGAACAAGGAGTTCGCCGCCTGCACCGAGGAGGAGCTTGCGCTCATCCGCAGGCTGGTCGAGCAGTTGCCGCTCGTGCCTCCGATGCGACGCGGGCGCCGGCTGCGCCGCCACCGTGCCGGCTCGCGCCTGGATATTCGCAGCACCCTGCGTCGCTCGCATCGCACGATGGGTGAACCCATTGAGCTCATCACGCGACAGCGCAAGGAGCGCCCGCGCCGGATCATTCTCATCGCCGACGTCTCCGGGTCGATGGAGCCGTATGCGCGGGTGTACCTGCACCTCATGCGCGGCGCGGTTCAGGCCCTGCACGCGGAGGCATTCGTCTTCGCGACTCGACTCACCCGGCTCACCCGACCCCTCGCCCAGTCGCAGCCCGACCTCGCTTACCGCAAGGCGACAAAAGCCGCCCCCGACTGGTCCGGCGGCACGCGCATCGGCCGAGCCCTGCACGAATTCATCGACGACTACGGCCGGCGAGGCATGGCGCGTGGCGCGGTCATCGTCATCGTCTCCGATGGCTGGGAGATCGAGGATCCGGCCGCGGTCGGCGTCGCCATGTCCCGGCTATCGCGCCTGGCCCATCGTGTGATCTGGGTGAACCCCCGCAAGGCCGGCATCAGCTACGAGCCGCTCGTGGGCGGCATGGCAGCGGCGCTGCCATATGTCGATACGTTCGTCCCCGGCCACTCAGTGCAGGCCCTCGAGGAAGTCCTCGAGGCAATTCGGGTCGGCGGCCGTCGGCCCGCGAATGCAGCAGGCAGGTCGTAGGGTGCAGGCATGACCACAGCGCCGGGTGCGTTCACCCATCTCAATGCCCGTGGCGAGGCGCGCATGGTCGATGTGACCGAGAAGCAGGTCACCGTGCGCTCTGCCACTGCCCGCTGCCGGGTCTCGATCTCCGAGCAGGTGGTCTCAATGCTCCTCGGCGGCGGGATGCCCAAGGGCGATGCCCTGGCGGTTGCTCGCATCGCGGCGATCTCGGCAACGAAGCGAACTCCTGATCTCATCCCGTTGTGCCACCCGCTGGCGATCCACGGTGTCGATGTCGACATCCGGGTCGATGCCGAGGCATGCCTCGTCGAGATCCTCGTGACGGTCCGCACCGCTGATCGCACCGGAGTCGAGATGGAGGCCCTTACCGGAGCGGCTGTTGCCGGCCTCGCCGTCATCGACATGGTCAAGGGCACCGACCGGCTCGCCTCGATCGCCGAAGTCGTGCTTCTCGAGAAGCTCGGCGGACGCTCCGGTCAATGGACGAGGCCGGCATGAGCTACCGGGCGATGGTCATCACGGCCTCGAATCGCAGTGCTGCAGGCGTGCGCCCCGACACCTCCGGGCCAATCCTCGTGGCAGGCCTGCGCGAACTCGGGCTCGAGGTTGCCGAGCCCCTCGTCGTACCCGATGGTGAGCCGGTCGGCGAGGC
>CALPZT020000209.1 GCA_943328365.2 Bifidobacterium breve
ACCATGAGGCATCCGATGAGGATGAGGGGCAGATTGCGATGGACGGCGCCGACGATGACGACGATCGCTCCGACCGCGCCGATCCCGTAGCCGGTCGCGAGCGCAGCCCGGCGACCACGACTCAGGGCAATGCGCGCGAGCGGCAGGGCGAGCAGCGCAGCGCCAACGACGCCGGCGGTCTGCGCGAAGCCCGCCGCGCCCTCCGAGCCCGCGATCGAGGCAGCGAGGAGGGAGCCCGCTGGAATAGCCCCCGCGACCGCGATGCCACCGAGCACCGACCCGGTCGAGAGCACCCGCAGCGCATTTCGCTGAGCGCCCTCCACGATCATCGGCGCTGCCACGTCAGTCGTCATGGGGCTCCCTCGCTGTCGCGGCCATTCGGAGATTTCACTGAAGACGAATCGGAGGACGGTTCTGCCGGTGCTCCGTGCGGGCCGTGGGTGAGCCGGCCGGCAAGTGCCGCATGCACGGCAGTGTCGTCCTTCGGCAGGCCGAGCCCGTCGAATGCGTCGATGAGCGCCTGGCTATCCGCGGCCCACGTCTCATACTCCACCAGGCAGGCGCGCCCGGGGCCGTAGAACGCGTTGAGGTCGTCGACCGCAGACGCCATCCACTCACGCGTGGTCCCGAGAACCTCGAGTGCCTGGTCATTGCCGGGCCACCAGCCGCTGCGGGCCGCTTCCGCGGGATCGCGGACGTTCATGAGGTAGTTCAGGCCGGGAAAGAGCTGGCCGAGGAAGATGAGGTAGTCGAGCATGAGCTCATAGGTGGCGAAGTGACCGGGCTCGTACCGAACCTCCTTGAAGCCGATGACCCGGGTGCCGCGGCTCGGCCGCAGGATGAATTCCACGACGTGCCGGCGCAGGTCGTTCAAAACTGCCGGAGGGTCGAGCCGTGCAGATCCGTACCAGGGGTGATCGGGGCGCCCGGCATGGTGGCGGTCAGCGGTTTCGGCAACCGCCTGCAGGTACTCGCGAAGCCCCCGCATCGCGCTGTAATTCTCACCGCGGATCACCACGCCCGGGAGGGCGTTGAGCGCCGCCTGGATTGCCGTGCTGCCGGTGCGTCCGTACGTCACGACGGTGAGGTACGCCAACGCTTGATCCTGCTGCCGAGCACGTCCGAACATGCCCTGACCATAACGCCATCGCGATGCCGGCGCGTTGATCATTCGATCGAGTGCTGCCCGTCACCGAAGCGATGCAGGCACCTCGGCGACCGTGCAGACTGCCCGCCAGATCTCCTTGGTGTCGGTGCCCTGCTCGATGGCCTCGCTCACCGTGCAGCCGAGCGGTGCGAGGACGACGTCACGAGCCCACGAGCGGGAGTAGCCAGGACCGTGAAGCTCGTCCATGCGCTCCCAGAAGTCAGTGAGCCGCATGGTCGCGCGAGACGGCTAACGGGACGATGGCGAGTCCGCGGACTAGTTCGCGTGAACAGGGAGGCGCGGGTGCTCAGCCTCGACGAGGTGGTTCGTCACCGAGTGCATGACATCGGAGAGGGGAACGTCAAGGGCCCCGCAAATAGCGGCGAGGAGTTCACTCGAAGCCTCTTTTTGACCGCGCTCCACCTCGGAGAGGTAGCCGAGGGAGACTGCCGCGGCCGCCGAGACGTCACGCAGCGTGCGCCCTTGATCTTGACGCCGACGACGAAGCTCGTCACCGATGACATGCCGAAGAACGATCATGAACCGACCTCCCTCCCAAACCCTCGATCACACGGTATCCCGGCAGGCTGACATGCGCCACATCGGGAGCAACATCCGTACCGATTGCTTACGTCAACGCTCCGGGACATGCTCGCTATTCCGAGATCAACCGACTGGGGGCCAGTCTTCACGACTCGGCCTCGTACACGAGCGCCACGATCTCGGCGAGGCATGCGTCGACCGCGCCCCGCCTGATGGCCTGACGGTCGCCCTCGAGTGCCAGTCGCGCAGTTCTCGTCCGCCCGGACCGGGCATCGTGCACGGCGATCCAGACGGTGCCGGGGGCCTGGCCATCAAGCGACGCAGGGCCAGCCGCACCGGTCGTGCCGACGCCGATATCGGCACTGAGCACCTGCGTTGCACCCAGGGCCATTCGGGCGGCGACCTGCTCGCTCACGACATGCTCAAGGAGTCGCGCATCGACGCCCAGCACAGAGGCCTTCACATCGGACGAATAGGCAACAACCCCGCCCCTGAGCACCGCTGAGCAACCGGGAACCTCGGCGATGGTCGACGCCAGCAGCCCCGCCGTGAGCGACTCAGCGGTGGCGAGGGTCAGGCCCCGCTCGCGCAGCGCCGCCACGACCGATTCGGCATCCGTCACCGGACGGCTCCGTCGTCGGTGGTGGTGCCTGGGGCGACGGACCGCAGCCGTAACGCCCTCAGCAGGTAGTCGACGCCAGTGACGAGAGTGAGGGCGACCGCGAGGCCCATGACGATCCCGCTCGCAACAGCCCACCAGGAGAGCCCGGGAACGATGACGAGGTACATGGTGATGGCGATGGTCTGGAGGACTGTCTTCAGCTTTCCGCCGCGGCTGGCCGGGATGACCCCGTGCTCGATCACCCACAGTCGAAGCAGGCTCACCCCGAGTTCGCGAACGAGAATCACGACCGTGACCCACCACGGCAGGTCGCCGAGGATCGAAAGGCCGACAAGCGCTGCTCCGATGAGCGCCTTGTCTGCGAGCGGATCGGCAATCTTCCCGAAGTTCGTCACCTGCCCGAGCCGGCGCGCCACCGCCCCGTCAATGAGATCGGTGATCGACGCGATAAGGAAGACAAGTGCCGCGCCGTCACGGGCCACGCTTGCCCCGGTGCCGCCAGAGAAGAGCAGGACGATCATGACCGGCACGCAGAGCAGGCGCAGGAGGGTCAGCGCATTCGGCAGGTTCAGGACCGGCGCATTGCTCGCCGGGTACCCGGCCGGGTCGAGTTGGGCCGGCTTCACGACCGATCCGCGATGAGGTCGACACCGTCTGTATCGACGACCACCGCGTCGACGAAGTCTCCGATGCTCAGATCCGTACGATCCATGAGCGGAATGACCGTTGCGCCGTCATCGGGGCCTTGGTGCCCGGCGCGGCCTACGGCAAACCATTCACCCTCATCGCCCTGCTCCACGGACTCGACGAGCACGAGCACCCGCTCGCCAACCCGATCCTCGGCCCGCTGGGCCATGATCTCCTCGACGAGTGACGTGATCGACTCGACTCGCTCGCGGATGACCTCATGATCGAGCTTGTCCGGCAAGGCCACCGCCTCGGTGCCGTCCTCGTCGCTGTAGCCGAATACGCCCACCGCATCGAGCTGCGCCTCGACAAGGAACGCGGTGAGCTCGGCGAGGTCATCCTCCGTCTCGCCTGGGAACCCAACAATGATGTTGCTTCGAATCCCAGCTGCCGGATCGAGCGCGCGGATCTGCTCGATGAGCCCGAGGAACTCCACGCGTCCGCCGAATCTGCGCATGCGGCGGAGCACCGTCGGACTCGCATGCTGGAAGGACAGGTCGTAGTACGGCGCGACCGCCTCGGTGCTCGCGATGACCTGCAGCAAACCGGGGCGAACCTCTGCGGGCTGAAGGTAGGCCACGCGTACTCGGCGAACGCCCGTGCCCTCGCTGATCGCAGGCAGCAGGGTCTCGAGCAGTCTCAGGTCGCCGAGGTCCTTGCCATAGGACGTCGAATTCTCGCTCACGAGCACGATTTCCTGCACCCCCTCGCCGACCAGCCACGCGATCTCCGACATCACGTCGGCGGGCGGACGCGAGATGAACGACCCGCGGAACGAAGGGATCGCGCAGAACGTGCATCGACGATCGCAGCCGGACGCCAGCTTGACCGGAGCGACGGGGCTGCCGTCAAGCCGGCGACGAAGGACGGGCGGTGACCATCCGGCCGGCAGTGCATCGGTCGAGGCATCCGAGCCGCCGGCTCCATGCCCCGGAATCGATGCGGCAGTCGCTGACCGGTCGACAGGAGAAATGGGCAGCAACTGGCGACGGTCGGTCGGCGCATGCGGCACGTGGCGCTCCCCCGCAACGATCCGCGCGAGCCGGTCGGCGATATCGGGGTAGTCATCGAAGCCGAGAACGGCGTCGGCCTCTGGGAGCTCAGCGGCGAGGTCTCGTCCGTAGCGTTCGCTCAGGCATCCGACGGCCACCACTGCACGCGGCCCTGCCGGCCCATCCTTCAGGTCGGCTGCGGCGAGGACCGCGTCTATCGAATCCTTCTTTGCCACATCGACGAATCCGCAGGTATTCACGAGTACGGCCGACGCATTCGCAGGGTCATCAGCAATCGTCCAGCCAGCGGCCGTGAGCCTGCCGGCGAGCTCCTCAGAGTCGACCTCATTGCGGGCACAGCCCAGGGTGACGATCGCGACTGTCTGAGGCTGGTTCACCCTCACAGCCTACGGACTTAGTGGGCG
>CALPZT020000210.1 GCA_943328365.2 Bifidobacterium breve
ATGTGCGCACGGGACCGCGACGTGGAGACGGTCTCCCGTTATCGGTCGGCGCGGGTTGACCTGTGCCGAGTGGGAGGCAGAGCGATGGCTGGGGAGCCCGGTGAGCGGATGCTCGGGGAGCGGATGCGGGCGCTGAGGATCGATCGGGGCCTGTCGCAGCGGGAGCTGGCGCGCGTGGCAAACGTGTCCGTCGGGGCGGTCCAGCATCTTGAGTCGGGGGCGGGCGCGACGGTCCGCACGCTCATGCGGGCGCTTGACGCGCTTGAGGCAGAGGGTTGGCTGGCGTCGCTGGAGGTGCCGGCCGCGGCGTTCTCCCCGCTGGCGGCTGCCCGCGAGGAGCGGGCGAGCCGGCGCGCGGCGACCCAGGTGCCGAGGGTGCGCCGCGGCCAGGCTGGGCCGGTGGCGCCGTGACGTACGTGCCGGTGCGCGCGGTCGAGGTTCATGCGTGGGGCGGCCTGGTCGGCGCGGTCGCGCTGGACCCGGCGACCGGGTTCTACGCTTTCGAGTACTCCCCCGAATGGAGAGCGTCAGGCCGCGAACTGGCCCCGCTGCACATGCGAACCACGGCGAGGCGACCGGTGTTCGAATTCCCGCGCCTGGACCCCGGCACGTATCACCGTTTGCCGGCGCTTCTCGCGGACTCGCTGCCGGACGCCTTTGGCAATGCGCTTGTAACGCACTGGATGCGGACGAACGGCGTGCTCGCCAAGGACATCACGCCGCTGGACCGGCTGGCGTACGCGGGAGCACGGGCGATCGGGGCCCTGGAGTTCGTCCCGCCGGCGACGGTCGACGCGCCGGTGGCCTCGGCGGTGGAGTTGTCGGATTTGGTATCAGCTGCCCGAGCGACGGTGGCCGGTCGACTGGACGAGGTGGGTTCGACCGATGCCCTGCTGCAGTTGATCAACGTGGGCTCGAGTCCGGGCGGTGCGCGGGCGAAGGCGTTGGTGGCGTTCGACCCTGAGACCGAGGAGATCCGGGCTGGTCACGGCCGCGCGCCGGAGGGCTTCTCCCAGTGGTTGCTGAAACTGGATGGGACGGGTGCCCGGTCGATGGACGGTCGCGTCGACACACTGGGCGAGTCGGCGCCGTATGGGCGGATCGAGTTCGCCTACGCGCTCATGGCGCAGGCGGCGGGCGTGCGGATGACTGAGTGCCGCATGCTCGAGCGGGACGGCCGTGCGCACTTCATGACGCGGCGGTTCGACCGTGCGGACGACGGGGCGCGGGTGCACGTGTCGTCGCTGTGCGCGATCGACCACCTGGACTTCCGGCGGGCGGGAGAGTTCTCGTACGACCAGTACCTGGACGTGGCCGCACGCCTGGGCATGCCGGACGAGGAGGTCGAGCAGGGCTTTCGCCGGATGGTGTTCAACGTCATCGCGGTGAACCGGGACGACCATACGAAGAACTTGGCGTTCATACTGCCGCGCGACGGGGCTTGGGGGCTCGCCCCTGCATTCGACGTCACGCACGCGTACAACTCGGTAGGCGAGTGGACGCAGCGGCACCAGATGCTCGTGAACGGCAGGTCGGATAATCTGTCGCTGGCGGACTTGGTCGCGGTCGGTGAGCGTCACAAGGTGCCGGGGGTGCGCACGGTCGTGCGCGAGGTGCTCCGCGCAGTGGACCACTGGGAGGAGTTCGCTCGCACGGCCGGTGTCCCGGCGTCTGACGTCGCGCGCATGAGGGCGGACATGCGGGACATGGAGCCGGCGGGCGTCCGCTCGGTACTGCGTGAGGGCAGGGTTCGCCGCCCGCTCGCCTCCGAGGGCCCAGCACCGGGAGGGGAAGAGACCGATGAAGATAATTGAAGTCAAGGCGAGTCGCAGCCAGGGTTGGTGGGCCATCCACGCGAACGTGCCAGGTGCGAGCGTCTGGACGCAGGCCCGTCGACTGGATCAAGTGGAGGCGACTGCGCGTGAGGCAATAAGCCTCGCCTTGGACACCGCGCAGGATTCATTTGAGTTGAGCATCGCGCCGGTGGTGCCCGAGGGCATCCGTCATGAGGTCGAGTTGGCGAGGAACACGGCCCGATTGGCGGCAATTGCTCAGGCGATTGCGACCACCCTGAACCAGCATGCAGCAGTGTCGCTCACCGCAGAGGGCTATACGGTCCGCGACGCGGGCTACCTCATGAACCTGTCATCGCAACGGATTTCGCAGCTGGTAGCTCAGCAGCGCAATCGGGCGGAGGAATCGACGGAGGCGTCCACCACGTTCGAAAGTGTGGTCGAGTCACTGCTGGCGCAGTTGCTGTCGGCGGCGGATGGACTCTCAGACACCTCCAGCCAGACGGGCGAGACGCGTCAGCGCGAGGAGCAGGTTCGGCGACGGACGCCAACGGAGAAGCAACGTCCGTCGGGCAAGAGGCGAGCGACTGCAAAGAATGGCCCCCTGACCGCCAGCGCGTGAAGCGCCGATGGTCAGGGGGCTAGGTGTGCGACTACTTGGTGCGGTATTCCACGGTGACGCCGACTCGTCGTGCCTTCGCGCCGGGCTGCTCGGCCACGCCGTTGCCGCGGACGGTGTAGGCGCCCCTGAGTCCGAGGGACCGCAGGTAGGAGGCGACCGCTCGGGCCCGCTCGGTGGAGAGGGCTTCGTCGTTGGACGTCACCGTCGTTCCTTGGACGAATCCGACGACGACGCTACGGACGCCCGCCTTGCCGGTCTTCTTGACCAGTGCCTGGAGCGTGGCCTGGCCGTCGGCGCTGATCTGCGAGGAGAGCGGCTCGAAGAACACGTATGCCTTCGCGCGCCTGGTCGCCGCGACCGTGACCGATGGCCGGACCACGACCCCGATGGACAGGCTGCGAACCGACCCGCTCGGCGCGAACCCGTTCATCTGCAGCGTGTATGTGCCGGGGGTAAGGCCTGCGGGTACCGGCACGCTGCCGGCGAAGGCGCCTGCATCGTCGGTCTGCAGCTCGCCCATGTAGGTGGCGGGCAGCAGGAAGAACCTGACCGTGCTTGCTGCCTTGAAGCCATCGCCTGCTGCGACCGCGACCGGTGCGACGGCCTTCGCCTTCGACGCCACCGACCGCAATGCCGATCGTGCTGCTGATCTTGGCGTCTGATCCGACTGCAGGATCAGCGCATTCTTGTCATTGAGCCCGAGCGGATCGTTGACGTCGCCACGACCTGCGAGCTTCACGTTGAAGCCCGGCCCCGAAACCGTCAGGCCCGTCGGATCCGACTTCGCGTCCGGCGCAACCGTGACCGGCACCGGAACCCCATCGACCAGGTAGACCGAGGCACCAGCCGGAACCCCGCCGGCGGGGATATTCGGATTCACCGCATTTGGGATTGGATCCAGCGTTACGACCGCCTGGGTGGTTGGCGTCGGAGTGGGAGTCGGGGTCGGGGTCGGCGTGAGAGTCGGCTCCGGAGCGGGAGCGGGAGCGGGAGCGGGGCCGGGCACAACTGCCGGTACGTAGAAGGTGAAGACAACGGATCCCTGCCCACCCCGGCCGCTATCTGAGCCACGAGTTCCACCGTTGGCGTCAATCGCGGCTGCCGACAACCTCGCGCTACTCAGAAAGTACGATCCACCGGCACCGCCACCGCCACCCTTTGTGCCAGTAGCGCCGCCAGCACCGCCGCCGCCATAGCCGGAGCCGCCTCCACCATTTCCGTAGTAATGGTCCGCCTGGTCCGAATTTAGATTGTAGGCCGGACTTCCTCCGGCAACTCCTCCGCCAACAACGGCATCGTAGTTTGAACCAGAAGCACCTGACAGCAGATTCGTGCCGCTGATAGCGGTGCTAGTGATACCGCCCGCACCTCCCAAGCCACCGGATAAACCACCGCCAGAGCCGCCACCGGCATATGAGTCACTGACACCTGAATCGCCGACTGCTACTCCTGCAGATGCTGCATTGCCTGCATATCCGCCAGAGCCACCGCGAGCCCCGCCGCCGCCGCCGCCGGCAATGATCTGGTCAACTCCCCCGATAGAAAGTCCGGACCAGTCGCCGCCTAGGCCACCCTCGATGACATACCGGTCGCCCGATGCGCCGCCGGCACCAGCGTGTACTTCAAAAGTCGATGGCGCGCCGCTCAAATTTATGTCGGCCGTGATGCGGGCACCGCCACCGCCACGGGCACCATTGGAGCCGCCTCCTCCTCCTCCTCCGCCTCCACTCACCACCACGCTCGCTGTTGTTGCGCCTGTTGGGACCGTGACCGATGAATAGACCGACCCGGTGACCACAGGGTCGGGGATGCAGGTCACGACCGTAATCGTGGTTGTCGTAACGCTGGTGCAAGTAGAAACGGGAACTGAAGGAGTTGCCTGAGCGGGTGCAATCACCATCGCCCCCGTGGAGAGTGAGACCAGAGCCACGACCGAAAGGCCTGGAATTGCCATCCGCTGCCAACTTTCACGGCCAGCACGGATATTGG
>CALPZT020000211.1 GCA_943328365.2 Bifidobacterium breve
CCGGCGGCCAGGATGACCGCCGCGGCAGAGGCCGCCTGGCCGAGGCACACGGTCTGGACCTGCGGCTTCACGAACTGCATCGTGTCGTAGATGGCGGTCATGGCCGTGTAGGAGCCACCAGGGGAGTTGATGTAGATCTGGATGTCTCGATCAGGATCCATCGACTCGAGGCACAGCAGCTGCGCCATGACATCGTCAGCAGAGGCATCGTCGATCTGGACGCCGAGGAAGATTATGCGCTCCTCGAACAGCTTCGTGTAGGGGTTGTGCACCCGCTCGCCGTTCGCGTGGCGCTCGCGGAACTCGGGCAGGATGTAGCGGCTCTGCGGATTGAAGAACGTCACTGCTTGTCTCCCTTGCCACTCTTCGGGCCCTTGGCTGCCGGCGCATCGGTTGAACTGCTGTACACGTGATCGATGAGGCCGTACGTCTTGGCATCCTCGGCCGTGAACCACCGATCACGATCAGAGTCGGCCTCGATCGTCTCGAGGGTCTGACCGGTGTGCGCCGCGATGAGCTCTGCCATGCGCTTCTTGATGAAGAGCATCTGCTCGGCCTGGATCTTGATGTCGCTCGCAGTTCCGCCGATGCCGCCGAGCGGCTGGTGCATCATGATGCGGGTGTTGGGAGTCGCGTAGCGCTTGCCCGCCGCACCTGCGCACAGGAGGAACTGGCCCATCGACGCCGCAAGGCCCATCGCAATGGTCGTCACGTCATTCGGGATGAGCTGGATCGTGTCGTAGATGACCATGCCGGCCGTGATCGAGCCGCCAGGGGAGTTGATGTAGAGGGTGATGTCCGCCTCGGGATCCTCGGCAGCAAGCACCTGCAACTGCTTGGCGATGCGGTTGGAGTTCTCATCGCGCACCTCACCCTCGAGCCACACGATGCGCTCTCGCAGCAGTCGCTCGTCGAGCATGTCACCGAAACCGGCCATGCTGCCACCGCCGCGAAACTCGGGCCCACTGATTCCGAACTGGGTCATGCCACTCACCGAACCTCCAGATTTAGACCGTCACTGGACCATAACGTGACGAGAGCCCGTGGGCTTCCCGCATCGTGCCGTGTTCGCCCGCAGCCAAAGAGCCCCGGCGTATCCCACAGGGGCTACGACTCGTCCTCGGGGGTCTCCATCGTGACGAGGTCGGAGATCGACGCAGCCGGGTTCAGCTCGGCGTCGAGTGCCTTGAGGTCGACGATATTGCCGTCGGCATCGACGACGGTGGCCTGCTCGAGGACCGTTGCGAGCGCCTTCGCGCGCCGGATGTCCTGAATGGCCATCGGTACCTGGCCAGCCTCGACGAGCGCCTGGGCGAAGGCATCGGGTGCCATGCCATAGCGCGGCGCCTGCTGCACCAGCCACGCGGAGAGCTCCGATTCGCCGACAGACACCTCAGCGGTCTCGGCGACCTTGTCGAGCACGAACTGGCTCTTGAGGTTCGCGCGCGCCTGCACCTCGACCTCCGCACGGTGCTCATCGCCGCTGTCATGTCCGTCCTCGAAGTGCGAGGCGACCTCATCGGCGACGACAGACTCGGGCAGCGGGATGTCAATGCTCTCGAGGAGGACCTCGAGCACCTTGTTGCGTGCCTCGGCGCCCTGCTCGAGGCGCTTCAGCCGCACCAGACGCTTGGCCAGGTCGTCGCGCAGCTCAGCGACGGTGTCGAACTCCGACGCCATCTGGGCGAAGTCGTCGTCGAGAGCCGGTAGTTCGCGCTCACGCACGGCCTGCACCACAACGTTGACCGTGAGCGGCACCCCCGTCCAATCGCCATTCTCCGGAGTGAAGATGAAGCGACGGGACTCGTCCTTCACCGCACCGCGCACGGCATCATCGAACCCGGGCAGCATGCCGTCGGTGCCGAGTTCGTAGGACATCGCATTGCCGGTGAGATCGTCGATTGGGTCCTCATCGGCGGTGAAGCCCGAGATGTCGACAAGGAGGACGTCGCCGTCGGCGGCTGCACGGTCGACCTCCTTCAGCGATGCGAAGCGGGATCGGAGATTCTCGACCTGCACCTCGAGATCGGCCTCCTGCGGCTCCGCATTCGCCACCTCGACGCGCAGGCTCGCAAAGTCGGGAAGGTCGAATTCGGGGCGGACGTCGACCTCGGCAGTGAAGGCGAGGTGCTTGCCGTCTTCGATCTCGGTGACCTCGACCTCGGGGCGGCCGACCGGCACGACCTCGTGGGTGCGCAGCGCGTCCTCGTAGGCCTTCGGGATGGCGTCATTGACGGCCTCTTCCAGGACTGCTCCACGGCCGAAGCGCTGCTCGATGACCCGTGCGGGCACCTTGCCCTTGCGGAACCCCGGGATGCTCACCTGCTTCGCGATGCGGGCATATGCCGCGTCCAGGGACGACTTCATCTCGTCAAAGGGCACCTCGACCGTGAGCTTGACTCGGGTCGGGGACAGGGTCTCGACGTCGCTCTTCACTTCTGATCCGTCTCCTCGGTTGATCGAACATCTCGGGCGAGGCCCCGCCCAGGCAGGCGGGGCACACTCGCTCCAGATGGTCGGGGCGGGGAGATTCGAACTCCCGATCTCCTGCTCCCAAAGCAGGCGCGCTAGCCACTACGCTACGCCCCGCGTTGGCTGCAAGAGTCTAGAGGCTGGCTGCCGCGCGCAGCGAATCAGCCGTCGCTGCCACTGCGCACGAGCGGCTGCGTGGCGACTGCTGCGGGCTTGGGCCCACTGCTCCGAACCGTGCGGACAAAGAGCGTCATGACGATGACGATGTAGGCGAGCCAGCCGAAAATCTCGAGCGATGTCATCGCAGGGGTGATGTTGAACAGGCCACGGATGAGGGTCGCGAACCAGCCTGCCGGGTCGATCTGCCCTGTCAGGTCGAACACGTAGTCGTCCATCCCGGGAAGGATTCCGACCTCTTGGAACTCGTGGATTGCGTACCGCAGCACGCCGGCTGCGATGACGACGAGCGCGATACCCGTCCAGAAGAACATGCGGCTGAGATCAAGCCGCACCGCACCCACGTACATGAGCACGCCGAGCCCTACCGCCAAGGCGAGGCCGAGGAACGCCCCGATGAGTGGAGCGCCGCGTTCGCCGGAGGACTGCATTCCCGCATAGAGGAACAGGGCGGTCTCGAGCCCCTCGCGAATGACCGCGAAGAATGCGACGACCGCCAGCGCCCATCCGCTGCGGGTAAGGGCGCGATCGACCTCGCCATGAAGGTGGGCCTTGATTGCCCGGGCATTGCGGGCCATCCAGAAGATCATCCAGGTGATGAGCCCGACCGCTGCCAGGCTGGTGACGCCGGCAAAGGTCTCGGCTGCAGCGTCTGAGAGCGACGCGGTCGTGAAGGTGAGGAGTGCGCCGGCTCCCAGCGAGAGGACGACAGCGAGCGCGACGCCGGCCCACAGGCGCGGAAGCAACTGCCGCTGATCGAGCTTCACGACGTAGGCGACGAGGATCGCGACAATCAGGGCGGCTTCAAGGCCTTCGCGAAGGCCGATGAGAAAATTCGCGAACACGTCACTCCTTCGGGACCGGACCCGTCTCTCGGGCTCTAAGGAAGGTTAGCCTTACCTATCTTCTGAGGGAAATCGGAGGGATGTGGCCTCCGCCACAATTCCCGTTGCAGCCGCATGGGTTGTCCCGGATGCGTCACCGTGAACGCCTGTCGCCTATGATCCGCGTGTCGCACTTGCGGCACGCGGGTGTAGCTCAATGGTAGAGCCCCAGCCTTCCAAGCTGGCCATGCCGGTTCGATCCCGGTCACCCGCTCGATGACAACGACCAGTGCAGCAGACGCCCAGCCGGACCCGTCCGACACCACCGACCCCGAAGCGACCCTGATCGCCGAGGGCGCGCCGGATCACGATCTCCTCCGCGGCCGGCAGCTCACCCTGGTCATGAGCGCGCTCATGCTCACCCTCTTCCTCGCCGCGCTGGACCAGACCATCGTGAGCACCGCGCTCCCGCGCATTACGAGCGACCTCGGCGGCCTCAACCAGCTCGCATGGGTCGTCACCGCTTACCTGCTTGCCTCGACGGCCTCCACCCCAATCTGGGGCAAGATCTCCGACATCTACGGCCGCAAGCCGATGCTCCAGATCGCGATCGTCGTGTTCCTCATCGGCTCGGTCCTTGCCGGCGCCGCGCAGTCGATGGATTGGCTCATCGTCACCCGCGCCATCCAGGGCCTCGGCGGCGGCGGGCTCATGGTGCTCGTCATGGCCGTCATTGCCGATGTCATCCCGCCACGCGAGCGCGGCCGATATACCGGCCTCTTCGGCGGGGTCTTCGCCATCGCCAGCGTCGCCGGCCCCCTGCTCGGCGGCTTCTTCGTCGAGAGCCTCTCGTGGCGCTGGATCTTCTACATCAACCTCCCGCTCGGCATCGCCGCCTTCTTCATCATCGCCGCCGTGCTCAAGGTGCC
>CALPZT020000212.1 GCA_943328365.2 Bifidobacterium breve
CGGCCGACCCGGTGCCGAGCAGGTGGATCCTCATGAAGCGGTGTCCTGACGACTCGCTGGCTCGAATACTGGTGCTGCATCGAAGGCCGCCTTGCGCGAGACGCGTCGCAGGGCGGTGAGCACGACCGGCCCGGCGATGAGGATGAGCGTCACCGTGAGGATCGCTCGCGGGATGTCGTACCCGAGGGAGGTGAGCACGGTGAAGCGCAGCCAGGCGAACAGGTTCTCGCCGATCGGCGCTCCCGGCACGAAGGCGATGGCATCTGGCAGGCCGGCGGTGAACGGCCAGAACCACAGGTTGAGGAGGAGGCCGTAGGCGAAGCTGGCGACCGCGCCGTACAACGCGAGGAGGCCGAGCTCGGCCTTGCCGCGCACCTGCGGCAGCAGGCCGGCCCCGAGCCCGACCCACGCTGCTCCGAGCATCTGGAACGGAAGCCACGGCCCGACCCCGCCGGTGAGCAGTGCAGAGGAGAAGAGCGAGACGGCCCCGAGCGCGAACCCGAAGCCCGGGCCCAGTGCGCGCCCGCCGAGGACGAGGATGACCCAGATCGGCTCGAGGCCGGCAGTGCCGCCACCGAGCGGCCGGAGCGCCGACACAACCGCAGACAGCACTCCGAGGAGCGCGATCGCCTTCGCGTCCATGCCGCGGTCGGTGAACTGCGCGAGCACGACGGCGAGCAGGAGCGGGATGACGATCGCGAAGATCCACGGGGCATCGCTCGCATGGGCGATCGCGGTCGATTCGGGCGCGGCGATGAGCGGCCAGCCGAATGCCACGACGCCGACGAGCGAGGTCGCGAGGATCGCGAACGTCGAGCGTGTGCCGAGGCGAACTGCCGGCGTCGGGAGGCGCGTGCTCATCCGACGGCATCCCCGCTCGTCGGGGCATGTGATCGCAGGAGCAGCGGCCCGATGGCCGAGAGCACGTCTGAGACGGTGAGCCAGGGCTCAGGGGCCAGCACCTTTGCGACCTGCGGCGCGAACATCGGTGAGGCGACGACGACGTCAGCGGTATTGCCGTCCGCGACGATCTCGCCCTCGGCGAGCACCACGACCCGCGTTGCGACCTCGGCGGCGAGTTCGACATCGTGGGTGGCGAGCATGATGCCGTGCCCGGCGCGGGCAAGGTCACGGAGCACCTCCACCAGGCGGGTCTTTGTCGGGTAGTCGAGACCGCGCGTCGGCTCGTCGAGGAGGAGTAGCGGAGGCCGGGCGGCGAGGACGACCGAGAGGGCGAGGAGGAGTCGCTGGCCCTCGGAGAGATCGCGCGGGTGGGTGCTGTCGACGACATCCGGGGCGAGGAGGGCGAGGAGCGCCCGGGTCGTGCCGTGATCGGCCCGCGCATCTCGGTCGGCCGCTCGGCATTCGTCGGCGACAGTGGTTGCCTCGAGGAGATCACCTGGCTCCTGGGGGACGAGGCCGACCGCGTGGACGAGGTCGGCGCCACGCAGGGTCCGAGGGTCATGGCCGCCCGTGCGGATAGACCCTCCGGTACTCGCCCGCAGCCCGACGATCGCATTGAGGAGGGTCGACTTGCCGGCGCCGTTGCGTCCCATGAGCGCGACGACCTCACCACCGCGGACCGTGAGCGACACGGACCGAAGGGCCGGCCACTGGCCGTATCGAACGGTCAGATCCTCGGCGACGACGAGAGCCTCCTTGCCGAGTTCGCCGTCGATGACACGGAGCGGCGGCGTGCGGCCGACGAGAAGATCGCGAATCGGCCCGGCGGCGCGGCGTGCATCGCGCACGGTGAGCGGAAGCGGGCTCCAGCCGGCGAGCCGGCCGAGTTCGACGACGGGGGGCGCGATGGGCGCGAGCTTCATGACCTCGGCGGGGGTGCCGATGACGAGCGGTTGCGCATCGCCCGGAACGACGATCACCCGGTCGGCGAACTGGACAACGCGCTCGAGCCGGTGCTCGGCGAGCACGACGGTGACCCCGAGATCGTGCACGAGCCGCTGGAGGGCAGCCAGCACCTCCTCGGCCGCGCCGGGGTCGAGGGCGGATGTCGGCTCGTCGAGCACGAGGACCTTCGGGTGCGAGGTGAGGACGGCCCCGATCGACACCCGCTGCTGCTGCCCGGCGGAGAGCGAGAGCAGCGGCCTGCTGCGAAGGTCGTTCAGGCCCAGGAGATCGAGGGTCTCCTCGACCCTGCGACGCATGACCGCGGGGGCCAGGCCCAGGCATTCCATGCCGTAGGCGAGCTCCTCCTCGACCGTGTCTGCGACGAATCCGCTTGACGGATCCTGCGGCACGACGCCCACGAGATCGGCGAGCTCGCGCGGCGGATGGGTCGCGGTGTCGCGGCCGTCGATGAGGACGCGCCCGGCGAGGGTGCCACCGGTGAAGTGGGGGACGAGGCCGTTCATCGCGCGCAGGAGGGTGGTCTTGCCGCTGCCGGTCCGACCGACGATGAGAACGAGCTCGCCCTCGTCCAGCCGGAGGTTGACGTCGCGCAGCGCCGGCTTCGCCGCGCCGGAGTAGGTGATGGTGACGTGCTCGAATCGGATCATCGCGCAGGCTCCCAGTCGGTCTCCAGGAGGCGGGCGAGTGGCACGGTGGACGGTATCTGGGGAGCGGTGAACGCGGGCGTGATCGCGGCGATGATGCCGACGAGGCCGAGGAGCGGCAGCGCCGGCCAGGCGGGCGGATCGAAGGAGGTATCGAGCGACAGTGGCGCCGACCACCTGGCCGCGAGGAAGCACCCTGCCGCCATGATTCCGGCGCCGGCGACGAGCCACTCGGGCGTCCACCACGGGTCGGGGCGGTAGCGCGTGCGCACGGCTCCGCGAGCTGACCACGTGATCGCTGCGATGCTCGCGATGACGCCGAACGCGAGCATTGGCGCGTCCATGAGCACCGGGGATCCGGCGGCGACGAGGCCGTAGCTGCCGATGCAGGCGGCGACGAGCCCGATGAGGAGCAGTGCCGCTGCCCCGCGACGATGGGATTGGGTGGCTGGCCCGCGCCTGCCATAGCCACGCGAGTCCATCGCCGCGGCGAGCGTCACCGAGCGGTCGAGCGCTCCCTCGAATACCGGCATCGCCGCGCCCGCAATCGCCCTGATGCCAGAGGTGGGCCGGCCCCGCAGGTGCCGTGCGGACCTGACCCGTGCCACGTCGGTGACGAGCTGCGGGGTGAACGTCAGGGCGACGACGACACTGACACCCACTTCATACAGCGCCGCCGGGACCGATTTGAGCAGCCGGCTCGGTGAGGCGAGTGAGTTGGCTGCACCGATGCATACGAGGATCGTCGCGAGGCGCAGTCCGTCGTAGAAGGCCATGAGGACGCTCTCGAGCATGACATCGCCGCCGATTCGCACGCCGGCAAGCCAGGGGGGAAGGGCGATCCCCGGGAGGGGGAGCAGGACGGTGGTCCCGATCGCGGCGCCGAACACAACCTGGATGAGGACGCGGACGACGATGACGATGATGCCGAGCTTGAGGAAGAACCCGAAGGAGCGGGCCCATGGAGCGTCAGGCTTGCGGGCCGACACGACGAAGGCTGCCACCGCGACGATGAGAAGGAGCAGCAACGGGTTCGTCGTGCGGCTCGCGGCCGTCGCGAGACCCAGTGCCCAGGCCCACCAGGCGCCCGGGTGCAGCCAGCGCGGGAGAGCACCCGCACCGACCCGCCACCGCTCACCGGCCAACGACACGCCCCCGATCATCCCCTGTCACGCCTGCGCCAGGCGAGGGTGCCGATGATCGCGGCGACGAGCAGGGCCAGGCCGCTGATGAGCGGCGCAGCAGGCGACGAGGATGCCGCCGATGAGAGCTCTGGCGCGGCCACGGTCGATTCAGGCACTGGCTCCAAGCCCGACGAGGTTGGCTGGGCCTCGTCGACCATCGCCGCGCACTCCGCCTGCGGGTAGGTGCCGATGCCGCAGACGAGCCCGTCGCCCACTCGTACATCCGTCATCGATCGCAGCAACTCGTAGCCGGTGGCAGCCTCGTCCGCGGTGATGCACTCCCTGATGTCTGCTGGCGACCGCTCGCCGGGTGGAGCGTCCTCGGCAATCCCGAAGTCGACATCGATGGCGACCCGCTTCTTGCCCGCAACGGGTTCCGTGCCACCGCAGATCGACTCGAATGCGGTGGCTGGATCGGAGTCCGGAGCATCACCGGCCGAACCGGCCGCTGTTGTCACGGCGAATCTCCACCCCTCGACGGAGCCATCTGCAGGGACGGCTGAAGCCGGTCCGATCGTGGAGAAGCGCCAGGCCCCATCGGTCACCGACCAGTAGGTCCAATAGCGGTAGGCGGACTCCGCCCGGGCGGCAGGCGCAATGACAATCAGCGCAGCGAGCACCGTGCTGACGAGAACTGCCCCCCGGACGGATCGGAGCATCAGCGCTGGCTGCCCTGCAGTGCGGTGACGAGGTTGAGTCCGCCG
>CALPZT020000213.1 GCA_943328365.2 Bifidobacterium breve
ACGCCGAAGAGGAGGACGAGCATTGGCGTGACGAGGGCTGCGCCGCCCATCCCGGTGAGGCCGACCATGATGCCTGCGAAGAGTCCGCCGAGGGCGAGCGCGAGGTCGATGTCGTAGATGGACATCGCGTGAGCATATCCCACTAACTAGGTAGGGAATGCCGACATTGCCCCGTCGGCGCGGATCCCGGTTCCGCTGAAGGGAACCGTTCGCAGGGTTTATGGGGGTGACGGCGGCGTGACGCCGGCTTCAAGGTCGGCAAGGAGGTCAAGCAGGCCGGCCGCCTCCCAGATGCGATTGCGATTGCCTTGCGAGGCCCGGGTTGCCACGCCAGCGGCCTCAAGTTGGACGAGAGCGTCGTTGACGACTGCCTTTGTTCGCCCGGTGGCGGCCACCGCGACGGGGACGGAGATCATCGGGTGCGCGGGCATGACGTCGATGATTGCCCAGGCTACGGAGTCGGCGCGAGGATTCGCGGCCGTGCGCAGCATTGCCCGCCAATGGTCCTGGAGGGCCTGCACCTGTACGAGGTAGCGGCTGGCCAGACTGGCGGACTGCGCGGTCGCTGCGGCGAACACCGTCAGCCAGGCCTCGACGTCCCCTTTTGCGTAGTCGTTCAGACCAGCGATGTAGCTGCCCTTGTCGCTGGCGAGCACGACGCTGATCGGGGGCACGTACAGCTGGGTCAGCCCGCGGCGGCGCAGGACGACGTGGATCAGGGCCCGGCCGGTGCGCCCATTGCCGTCAAGGAACGGGTGGATCGCCTCGAACTGCGCATGCACGAGACCGGCCTGAATCACCGGTGGCAGCGCGTCGTCGTTGATTGCATGGCATAGGTCATCGAGCAGCCGCGCGACCTCCTGCGGTGGCGGTCCCACGAAGCTAGCGCCGCAGGGGTTGTAGTTGTTGCCGCCGATCCAGTTCTGCTCGGTGCGTACGAGGCCAGAAACGTGCTGGTTTGGTGCGGATGCCATGAGTGCGGCGTGGATGTTCACCAGGTCAGGCACCGTCACGGCGCTGGAGCCGGCGGCCCGGTGGATGGCGAGTTCCATCGCGTCGATGTTCGCCAGAATCTCGGCGGCCGTTGAGCCAGCCTTGCCGCCGGTCTCGAGCCGCGCCTCGGCTCGCGCTAGGTCGCGAGCGTTGACCTGCATGCCCTCGACCTTTGAGGACGCGATCGACTCGGTGCGGAGCAGCAGCCGTGCCAGCGGCGCCAGCGCGGGCAGAGCATGCGCATTCAGTCGGTGGACTCCCGTCTCGGCATCGGACACCACCCCTGTCAGGTCTGCTGAGAATTGCGCGTCGAAAGCGGACAGTTCGTCTGGGATGAACGACTCATATTGGCAGGCACGCCGAAACCGTGGCGGAGCGTACCGGGCGGGGTCGTACTCCCACGTCCGGCGCACCAGAGTTCCGCGCATATCCCCTCCTCCCCGGAATGCATCGAATGGATTGATTGATAAACCATACTATGGAACCCTTCGAGGAGTGGTTTCATGCGAGGGAACGTGAAGCGCACCTGAGGCCACGCGGTCCTTACCGGGAATTGGCCGGGTTCGCATCGAGCACACACCCAGAACACGGCACCATTGATCCATGTCGACCCATCGCCTGCTCCCAATCGATCCGCAGACCGGGCGCGTGCGCGACCTGCGGACCCCAACCGCCCACATCGGCGCATTCGGCCCGCTCGGCACCGTTCGCTCGGCAGCCCACGGCAAGCCTGGCCCCCTCATCGAGGAGATTGCCGCATCAGGCCTGCGCGGACGAGGCGGAGGCTGGTTCCCGACGGCCCGAAAGATGGAGGCGGTCGTCGCGAGCGCAGCCGATCGACGCACCCGATCCCCGGGCAGCCGACCCGTCGTCATCGCGAACGCAATGGAAGGCGAGCCCGCGAGCGGCAAGGACGCAGTGCTCCTCGCCCATGTACCGCACCTCATCCTCGACGGCATCCAGGCGGCCGCGGCGACCGTCGGTGCCACTGACGCCTATCTCGCTGTCCACCGCGGAACGCCGTCGGTCAAGATGCTCGAGCACGCGATCGGCGAGCGCCGCTCTGATGCGGTGCGCGTCGAACTCATCACGCCGCCTGCCCGATACGTCGCGAGCGAGGAAAGCGCACTCGCCCACTGGGCTGGCGATGGCGTCGCGACACCGGTCTTCGGCGACCGGCCCTTCGAGCGCGGTATGAACGGACGGCCCACGCTCGTGCAGAACGCCGAGACCCTTGCCCACCTCGGCCTCATCGCCCGGCACGGCGGTGCCTGGTTCGCCGAGGTCGGCGATCCCGAGGCGCCCGGCACGACCCTCGTCAGCGTGGGCGGCCGCGTGCGCCAGCCCGGCGTCATCGAGGTTCCGACCGGCACCCCGGTGGCCGATCTCCTCGCCCGCTGCGGCGACACCGATGGCCCGGTCGAGGGCTTCCTCACCGGCGGATACGGCGGCGCGTGGGTCACGAGCGAGGCCCTCTCGTCGGCTGCCTGGGCGCCAGCGCAGGTTCGAGACGCCGGCGGGGTGATCGGTGCAGGGATCCTCTGGGCTCTCGACGCGCAGGTGTGCCCGCTTCACGAGATCGCACGGGTCGCCGCCTACATGGCTGGCGAGAGCGCCGGTCAGTGCGGCCCGTGCCGGTTCGGCCTGCCATCGCTCGCCGACGACCTCGAGGATCTTGCCGGCGGGGCCTGCACGAGTGACGACCTCGCCCGCATCGGCGAACGGCTGTCATTGGTCGTGAATCGGGGCGGCTGCAAGCACCCCGATGGCACCGCCCGATTCGTCTCGACCGGGCTGGCAGTATTCGAAGCCGAGGTGAGCGAGCACCTGAGAGGCGGGTGCACCGCGACTCGTCCCGGCCACACACTGCCGCTTCCGAAGGCCCGCAAGACCCCCGTCAAGCGCGCAGGGAAGGACTTCAAATGAGCACGCACGATCAGCGCACACTCCACCTCGACCCGACGCTCTGCGACGCGCACGGCTTCTGTGCCGAGCTGCTCCCCGAGCTCATCCACCTCGACGAGTGGGGCTACCCGATCTTCACTGCCGGCGGCCTTGCCACCGACATTCCGCACGGGTTGACGAGCGAGGCCAAGCGAGCGGTCACCGCCTGCCCGGTGGGTGCCCTTCGCCTCACCAAGCACGCGTGAAAACTCGAACACTCCTTGTCTTGCCTTTACCTTTCCTTGTTCGGTCCTTGGTGGCCGGTTCCCTACCGTTGAGGGGTACGCAAGAACCACAACGGACGACACGACAATCGAATGCTTCGTAAGGGAGAACAGGCCATGAGGACGCACAACAGCACCGGACGCCGCACCAGCCGCCGGACCAACTCGACCGCGAGCAAGATCGTGTCGGCGGGGCTCGCGACCGCAACGTGCGTCGGCCTCGTCGGCGTCATCGGGATCCGCACCGCGCAGGACAGCGCCGCTGCCGACTCGGGATCGACGAGCGAGGCAGCTGCCCCGATCGCCGCGGCACCGACCACCACCGATGGCTACACGCAGGCAGACCTTGACGCCTATGCAGCGCAGCTCGACGCCGAGGCGCAGCGCCTGGCCGACTACCGTGCCCAGCTCATCGATGCAGCGATGACGCTGCAGGCCTCGGCGGGCGGCCCGTCCAGGCTCTCGGTGACGAATCCGGCGGCGGTGCCGGGCAAGGCGGCCGGATCGACCGCAGCAAGCGCCAAGCCGAGGGTGACAAAGCCGGCGGCCCAGGCTGCGCCGAAGCCGCAGCAGGCGCCCAAGCCCCAGCCGCAGTCGAACACGAAGAGCAGCTGAGCCATGACGACCACTGTCCGGACCGTCCGAGCGATGGGCACCGACTGCTCGGTGACCTGCTACGCGCCCGGCGAGTCCGGGCAGTTGCTCGCCGACGTGGCAGTAGCGCGGATCGAGCTCCTCGAGGATTGCTGGTCGCGCTTCCGTGAGCACAGCGAGCTGAACCGGCTCAATGCCCGTGCCGGCTCAGGACCGGTGTGCTGCTCGGCTGATCTCATCCGCCTCGTCGCCACGATGAAGGCAGCGTGGGAGATGACCGGCGGGCTCTTCGACCCCACGGTCCTGACCTCGGTCAAGGCTGCCGGCTACGACGCCGACTTCGCGACGGTCATCGCCCGTGGAGCCATTGCTGCATCGAGCGCTGCGCTCGTGGTCGAGCCGGCGCCCGGCATGGCTGGCGTCGTCATCGACGAGGAGCTCAGCACCGTGGCATTGCCGTCTGGTGTCGACATCGACCCGGGCGCAATCGGCAAGGGCCTTGCCGCCGACATCATCGCCGGCGAGATCATGGGCGCGGGCGCCGATGGCGTCCTCGTCAACCTCGGAGGCGACATCGTGTTCGCCGGAACCCCGGGCGACGACCCTGCGTGGCTTATCGCGATCGAGGATGAGCGGGTCGGCGTCG
>CALPZT020000214.1 GCA_943328365.2 Bifidobacterium breve
CATCACGCCGTCGAACGCCCTGGGAGTGGTGTGTCACCACTGGATGGCGGCACCTCGTGGGGGCCGCCGTATGTGTCGTGGCGGTCTTCCCACTTCTCTACGTCATCTCCACGTCGTTGAGTGCCAACGGCACATTGACGGGCTCAAACCGTTTGTTCTCGTCCATTACCTTCGACAACTACGTCAATCTCGTCAGCGACCCCGGCAGGCCGTTCATCCGATGGTGGCTCAATACATTGTTCGTAGCAGGCACAACAGCGGTTCTGTCGGTCTTCCTGTGTGCGCTTGCCGCGTATGCGTTCTCACGATTGCGCTTCAGGGGGCGCCGCGCAGGCCTCGCCACCATCGTCATCGCCCAGATGTTCCCTCAATTCCTCGGGATTGTCGCCATCTATCTCCTGCTCTCGACACTTGGCGATGCTGTGCCTGCGCTCGGCTTGAACTCGCTCGTCGGTCTCATCGTCGTGTACCTCGGCGGCGCCCTTGGGGTGAACACGTTCCTTATGTATGGCTACTTCAACACGATTCCGCGCGAGCTTGATGAAGCCGCGAAGATCGATGGGGCCGGCCATGCACGGATCTTCTTCACCATCATCTTGCCCCTCGTCGGCCCGATCCTTGTGGTCGTCGGCATGCTCATCTACATCGCAACGGCAGGTGACTTCGTCATCGCCTCCGTCGTGCTCAGCGACACTCAGATTCAGACGGCGCCTGTCGGTCTGTACGGAATGATTTCGCTGTTCCGCAACGACAACTGGGGAACATTCTGCGCTGGAGCGGTCTTGACCGCACTGCCAGTGATGATTCTGTTTCTCTTCACTCAGAAGTACATCGTGACCGGACTCTTCGCGGGGAGCGGCAAGTAGCACAAGCTGATCAACCGGCATCCCCGCGGGTTAGCCACCTTGAGTCGCACGCTCCCGCGCCAAGATGAGGAACACGCTGGCGCTCCAGCTGTAGCCACGATCACGCAATGGAAGCCCCGTCGTGGCCTCGAAGTTCTCAGCGAATCCACCCCGGCGCACGGTGTCGAGGAAACCTGTGGCCACCGTTTCCGCAAGGTCGCTTCGACCGCACGCACGCAGTCCCTCGATCACGAGGTAGGTCGTTGGTGCCCAGATCGGGCCGCGCCAGTAGCCGTCTGGCTCGTAGGCGTCGCTTCGAGGGCTCTCGCTCGCCACCCCGTGCGCGGTCAGGAGACCCCCATCGACCGCCTCGCGGACGAGTGCCTCGCGAACCGGCTCGGGCAGCCGATCACCAAGCAGCATGGGCAGAACGAACACCTGGCTCGCACCCGTCCGGCCCGTTGTGCCGTCGCTGCCACGTCGGATGCAGAATGACTCGCCGTTCCACAGCAGGTCAAGCATGAGGGCGAGATGCTTATCGGCTCTCCGAGACCATTCCGCGGCCTCGGTCTCCCGGCCGAGGCGCATCGCGACGTCGGCGAGAACGTCCATCTGGATGACGAGGAAGGCGGCCAGATCAGGGCTGGCTGCGGGAAAGCCCGTGCCATCGAAGGCCGATGAGTTGTCCTGCCCGCTATCGCACCCATGGAAGTACTCGCACAGGCCGTCTCGATCGAGATCTCGGTAGGTGAACCACCATTCCGTCCACGCCACGAGTTTCGGGTAGATCGCGTCGAGTTCGCCGGCAGGGACAGCGTCTGCCTCGATGAGGTGCCGCAGCGTCCAGCCGTGCACGGGGGGCTTGCAAAAGCCCCACATGCGGCCGTAGTCGTGGATCAGGTCGGGCAGCATGCCGTCTCGGTGCTGATGGTCGAACAGGAGCACGAACTGGTCCCAGGCAAGGCCCTTGTCTCCAGCGGCGAGCCCGAGCGCATTGAAGCAGTGGTCCCATGACCAGATGGCATTCATCCAGTTCTTGGACATGAGGATGCCTGGGCGCCCGAGGAGACCTCGGGGTCCGACCGTGCTCGACCACAACAGGGCCGTGGCTGCGTCACCCGTCGACACCAGGTCCGCTGACAGCGCAGGGAAACCCGCAGACCACGTGGCCAACTCATCCTGCACCGCCATCCGGCACTCGTCGAAGGAAGGCCGGGAGGGAGGCGCGACGTAGCCGGCTTCGTACTGGGTAAGTGCGATCTCGGCGATCCCGTCAGTACCGGGCCGCATGTCGATCACCTTGCGGTCGACTGTGTCGGCGTCGCCAGTGCGCACGTTGGGGGCATCGACCGAGAGAAGGCCGGATATTCGCGTGACGACATAGTGCGCGTCCTCGCCCATCTGAAGTCGCCATGCGTCAGCCCCCGTCGGGAAGGCCAGGGCGGCGTCCATCGGGTCGATCACGCTCTGGACGAATCGGAGGCCGGCTCCCGTGGTCCGAAATCGCATGGTGTCGGCGCCTTCCCAGGTCACCTCGACGATGCCACTGCCGACACTCAGGACCAGGAGGTCGTACGTCGCAGACGTCACCTCAGGCGTGACGAATCGGTCACCGTCGATGCCCAGAACACGGAAGACGCCATTCCACCGCCACAGCCGCAGCCCTGAAACGTCGCCCAAATACAGACCGGGCTCGACATCGTTGTCCCGACCGGGATGATCACGCCTCTCGACATTCATCGTGAGTGTCATGTAGGAGCCACGGCGAGACCATGGGACGGCAGTCAGGTCGAGCTGCACTCCGGAAGCGTGGGGAGTCGTCACGTCACAATCCCTGACGAAGCCGGAAGTAGGCGGCGTCCCAGCGCAGCCGATCCCGGAGTTGGTCCAGGCGCGTCTCCTCGTCGATGAGGACGAGTTCGATGTCGGCGATCTCCGCGAAGTCACGGAGTGCCTGGACGGGTACTGCGGTCGTGAGCACCGTGTGGTGCGGGCCGCCCGCGTAGAGCCAGCCCTCCGTCGCCACGACGAAGTCGGGGCGCGGCTCCCAGACAGCATGGGCAACCGGCAGTCGGGGAAGCTGCTCCGGTGGGACGACGACATCGATCGCGTTGGCAACGAGTCGGAATCGATCCCCGAGATCGGACATGCCGATGACGACCGCCGGGCCAGGTGCAGCGGTGAAGACCATTCGCACGGGATCCTCGCGGCCGCCGATGGATAGCGGGTGGATTTCCAGCCTGGGCACGTCCGAGGTGATTGAGGGACATACCTCGAGCATGTGCGCGCCGAGGACCTGCGGAGTGCCAGGCCCAAGGTGGTAGGTGTAGTCCTCCATGAAGGAGGTGCCGCCGGGCAGGCCCTCGCCCATCGCCTTGATGATCCGAAGGAGGACGGCAGACTTCCAATCGCCCTCGCCACCGAAGCCATACCCGTCGGCCATGAGGCGCTGCACAGCCAGGCCCGGAAGCTGGCGCAGTCCTGCGAGATCCTCGAAGTTCGTCGTGAAGGCGCGGAAGCCGCCCCGGGTGAGCAGGCTCCGAAGACCCAGCTCGATCGACGCGGCGTACCGAAGGGAATCATGGCGGTCACCCTGACGCCGCAGTTCGGGTGCGACGTCGTACTGCTCCTCGTAGAGGGCGATCAACTCATCGACGCTGCTCGCATCCGCGGTATCAACCTCGTGAACGAGATCCGTGAGCCCGAATCCGTTGACCGAGACGCCCAGCCGTATCTGCGCCTCAACCTTGTCGCCCTCCGTGACAGCGACATCACGCATGTTGTCGCCGAATCGTGCAACCTTGAGGCTCCTGGCCTCGGCCCATCCCACGCAGGCCCGAGCCCACGTACCGATTCGCGCTGTGACAGCAGGGTTCGACGCATGACCGGACACGGTCACGCGATTCATGCGCAGTCGCGTCTCCATGAACGCAAACTCGCGATCGCCATGGGCTGCCTGGTTGAGGTTCATGTAGTCCATGTCGATCGTCGACCACGGCAACTCCAGCGATGCCTGCGTGTGCAGGTGCAGGAGTGGCTTGGCCAGCGACGTCAGCCCACCGATCCATGCTTTCGCAGGCGAGAAGGTGTGCATCCAGGCGATGACGCCTATGCACGAGTCGTCGGCAGTCGCATCAAGACACGCTCTGCGGATCGCGTCAGCACCGGTGAGGACCGGCTTCCAGAGGATGTCGATCGGAGTATCGCCGGACGCGTTGAGCAGTCGGACAACCACCTGCGACTGTGCAGCCACCTGCGTCAAGACATCGGGGCCGTACAGCTCCTGGCTTCCGGTCAGGAACCAGACCTTTTGTGATTCGTTCGTCATGCCTGCTCCTGCCCGTAGTGGTGGGTGTAGCGATCATGCAGTCGGTCCACGTCATGTTGGGAGAGCGGGATCAGCGGCCCTAGCTGCCTGGCTAGGTGAACCGTCTTCGCCACGTCCTCGCACATCACAGCGGCCTTGACCGCATGGGTTGCGCTGATGCCGATGGTGAACACACCGTGGCTGCGCATGAGAACTGCGGGTGACCTGTGACCACGCAGGGTCGCGA
>CALPZT020000215.1 GCA_943328365.2 Bifidobacterium breve
ATATCCCGATCTGGGATACCGAGCTCAACTACGGCTTGGCCGGTCCTGGCGACATCGCAAAGACCGACATCACTGGTCCGGCAGCGGCAGGCTGGATTGTGCGCACCTACATCGACAACCTGCGATACGGGATCGAGCGCGCCTACTGGTACATCTGGACCCAGAAGCCGTACCCGCTCCTCGGCATCCAGGCATACCCGGGTTCCGATGGCGAGCAGGGCTTCTTTGCGATCGACAACTGGGTAGTGGGATCGCAGTTCGAGGGCTGCACCGACACGGCCGGGGCCGTGACGTGCAACTTCTCGCGTGATGGCCAGAAGTCAATCGTTGCGTGGGCTGAAACTGGTGACGCTCCGTACACCGCACCGGCTGGTTCTCAGTTGGTGTGCGATCCGCTGGCGAATTGCCAGGAGATTGCCGAAGGCGCCGCAATTACCCTCACTGAGGTCCCGGTTCGGATCTACGTTCAAGGTTAGGCTGTGGCGGTGGCCGGTTCGCGATCCGCGACCGGCCCCGCACAGCAGGCTGATGGCGGAGGTGATGGATGTCGCTCGAAGAGCAGCGGGCTGAGACTCCACCGCTGAATGAGGGCACGACGACTCCGGCACGCATTGGGTGGTCTGAGGCCCATTCGCACCGTGACCGGCCTCACCTGCGCCGAGACCCACTGCGCGTCTATGCGACCCGGGCGGTTGTCTGGGATGGGCTCGCCATCACGTTCGCCGGGATCACCGGTTTTGTGCTCCGCTGGGCGATTCCCTTCAACGTTGAGCTGAGCGATCCCACCTACGTGTCGCTCCTCGTTATCGTCGTTGTTGCGTGGCTCGCTGTCCTTGTCCTGCGCGGCGCCTATGACACGCGAGTCCTCGGGGTGGGGTCTGAGGAGTTCAAGCGGGTGGTGTCTGCGACGGCGACGGTATTCGGTGCCGTGGCGATCGTGGTCTTCGTCCTCAAGCTCGACCTATCTCGCGGATTCGTTGTCATCACGTTCGTTGTCGGCCTCACCCTTCTCCTCGTCGTCCGATGGGCACTGCGCGGATGGCTACGGCACGAGCGCAGGTACGGCCACTTCCTGCACCGCACGATTGTCGTTGGCGCAGAGCCCTCGAAGTCGGAGATCGTCGACATGCTCGACCGCGACCCGGTAGCCGGCTTCACTGTCGTCGATGTCGTCGACGAGCCAGCAGCTGATGTTGATGATGCGGGGCTCGATGCATGGCTCGATGAGGTCATGACCCGCATCGCACTTGAGGACGCCGACACAGTGGCGGTCGCGAGCTCGCCAGCGCTCGGCCAGCGGGTGGTCCAGCGGTTGGCGTGGCGACTTGAGGGGCCAAGGGTCGATCTGCTGGTCGCACCATCGATCGGCGATGTGGCGGGCCCCCGCGTGAGTATGCGAATGGCTGCTGACCTGCCGCTCCTGCATCTCGATGAGCCGCACCTCACCGGGCCGAAGCGTGCGATCAAGCGCTCCCTTGATGTCCTGTTCGGGGTCATCCTCTTCTTGGTTTTTCTGCCGTTCATGGTCGTCGGCGGGATTGGCACGAAGCTCACGAGCCGAGGGCCCATCTTCTACACCCAGGAGCGGGTGGGTCGCGGGGGCCAACTCATCAGGGTGCTCAAGCTCCGGACGATGCGGGTCGGTGCCGACCAAGAGCGCGAGTCGGTCATCGGTGCCCCCGACATCGATATTGCGGCGCGCTACAAGGCTGACCCGCGCATCACTGGATTCGGCAGGTTCCTGCGCCGCTGGTCGATCGATGAGATGCCCCAGGTCGTGAACGTCGTCTGGGGTTCCATGTCGCTTGTCGGCCCTAGGCCCGTCCTCGTCGACGAGCTCCCGCTGTTCGGCGACGCCGACCACCGTCGCCACCTGACGAAGCCCGGCCTTACCGGCCTCTGGCAGGTGTCGGGGCGCAAGAGCGTCGACTGGGAGGAGCGCATGCGCCTGGATCTCGACTACGTCGAGCACTGGTCCCCGGCACTCGACCTCGTCATCGTGGCGAAGACAGTCAAGGCCGTTCTCGTGGGCGACGGCGCGTACTAGAACCAGCCAACTGGCGCTCCAGACAGCCTTCGGGCGGGGTAACGCCGCTCCGGGCTTCCGTTCAGAGTGGCGAAGCAACATCTAGCTGCCGAAACGGGGGCGGGGCGTGCTTGGGCTTCGCCTCGCCCGGGGCTCTTTATACTCACTAGGTGCCCAAGCCCTCTGCGAAGACCGTGGTGGGACTTGCTCTTGCCCTGGCCTTCGGTGGGTTCGTCCTATGGATCCAACTGGCCTTCCTTGTCTCGCTCGGCACCTTAGGTGTTGGATCCGCGAGCTTCCTCGCCAGCCTCACCGGAACGGTTGACCAGATCACCGGGGGTGAGTATCAGGGTGCTGAGGCCGATTTCGCCAAGGTCGAGGCAGCGGCATCGAGGATCAGCAGCTCGTCTGTTGGCCCCCACATGGTCATGCTCGGTGGTGTTCCAGGGGTCGATTCGGCGATCCAAAACTGGCAGCACCTCGGGGCTGCAACAGCTGACATCGCCGGGAGTACCGGGGAGTTGCTCAGCCTGTTCGGTGATCTCTCCGGCGAGAACGGGTCGCGCAAGATCTTCAATGACGGGGCAATCGACGTGGCCCGACTACGTGAGCTACCGCCACGGGTCGCGGCGATCGACGCAGGCATCAAGAGCAGCGCGCAGTCGCTCCGGGCAATTCAGACGACAGGCCCCTTGGCGGGCGCACTGGCGACGGTGCAGCGGAAGGCGCTGAATGAGGTGGCCCCCGTCCAAGAGGCCATCAATGTCCTCGTCGATCTTGCACCGCAACTGCCAGATGCGCTCGGGGCCAACGGGGTCAAGCGATATCTCATCGCGATTGGCAATCAAGCGGAGATGCGCGCATCCGGGGGAGCCCCGCTCTCGCTCGTGCTGGTTGAGTTCGACAAGGGCCGCATCTCGATTCCGATCAAGGGCCAGACGAGTACCCAGCTTTTCCCGCCGCTCAACGCGAAGGTCAAGTGGTGGGGGCCGTCGATGAACCCCTTCTTTCCGGTCAATCCACGCGATGCGCCCATGGTTGTGACGAATACGCATCCATCACTCACCTTCGCAGGTCGCGAAATGGCGGGAGCCTGGGTGGGTGGCGACTACCCCGAGGTCGATGGCGTCATGACGATGGACCTCACCGCGATCGCCGCCGTACTCAATGCCCTTGGCCCGATCCAGTCGGCGGCCTACGGTGAGGTCACCGGTGACCAACTGGGCAAGATCCTGCTCATCGACGCGTACCAGCAGTTCGGACAAGCAGAGGCCGAGGCCCGGCAGGTCGCGAATCAGCAACTCCTCGATGATCTCCTCACCCGACTGCTCTCCGGCGATGACCTTGTCACTGCGGCGAAGGCGGTGGCAGGCACCGCGCCAGGTCGGCATTTCCAGGTGTGGCTGCGAGATCCCGACTTTGAGTCGGTGATCCTCAAGAGCGGTGCCGGGGGCCAGGTCGTCGACCCAGGCACTGGCGACTGGTCGGCCGTGTACACGCAGAACGGAAACCAGAGCAAGGTCGATGTCTTCCAGCAACGCAACGTGCTCGTGTCGGTGCAGCTTGCCGAAGACGGATCGGCGCGCGTGACGCAGCAGTTGAATGTCGTGAACGCGACTCCAGCCGATCGCCCAGAGGGCCCGCCCGAGCGGATCGGATACGAGACGAGTTGGCTCAAGAACGCTTACATCATGTACGTCCCAGACAAGGCGACGAACTACACGCCGACGTATCCGCAGGGCTTCGCAATCAGGTCGTTCAAGAATCACCAGCAGTACGGTCGTGGCTTCGCTAACGACGGATACGGTCAGAAACTCGTCCGCATGGTGGGTTGGACGCCACCGGGTGGGCAGACCACGGTTTCCGTCTCATACGACCTCCCGGCCGGGACATTCGGCGGGGAGGGTAAGCCACTGATCTACACCCTTCAGGCCGAACCCCAATCGCTCTTCATCAACTCAACAATCACCGCCCGAGTCACCGGGCCGACAGGCTGGGAGCCGGAGGGCGGGCCGGGCATGAAGGTAACCGGACAGACCGGCGAGGTGAGCGCCGTGCAGGATGCCCCTGTGAACGTCACCATGGGCTTCCGGAGATCGTGATGACCATTCCAGTGCTCGTCACCCCACGCCCTCGCGGCCAGCGCGTCGGGCTCGGCGTCGCCGCCGTCATCGCCATCGCACTTCTGTGGCTGCTGCCACCCATCGGCTTTGTTGCTTGCGCGGTCATGCTCGTCATCGCACCCCCATGGGGGCGCAGCCTCACCGAGCGCGGCTTCATCTCGCTCCTGCTCGCACTCGGGGTCATCGCCATCGCCTTTCCGCGCGCCAGCAGCGTCCCGGTTAC
>CALPZT020000216.1 GCA_943328365.2 Bifidobacterium breve
AAGGAGGAGCAGGCCCAGGTGGCCGTCCTTACCGAGCAGGGCAGGCTGGGGACCATCAACATCTCCCTGCCGCGCCAGACCGTGTACATCGAGGTGGTCGCCGATGACGAGGCAGCGGCAGAGGAGACCGTGCGCTCGCTGCCGATGGCTCGGTGGTGGACATTGGACGTGTTTCCGACACGGGTGCCGCCGCCCCCGGAGTAGGCACTCGCGCGCACATGGGCGCCCTTCGTCGCCGCTAGCCTGTGAACATGAGCGAACCTGGAACCCTTCTGCACCACGAGGAAATCGCAACGTCCGTCGTCGGCGCGAAAGCCTGGCGGATTCGCTACTCCTCGCGAGACGTCAATGATCTCGAGCATGCAGTGACGGGCCTCGTCATCGCTCCGACGGGCAATGGGACCAACCGGCCCATCCTCACGTGGGCGCACGGCACGACGGGCCTCGGCGATGGCGCATGCCCATCAGCGCAGCCTGATCCGGCGCGCGAGCTCACGACCTACTTCACTGCGGAGGCCACGCAGCAGATCGACTACGGGGTGCCGGGAGTTCAGGGCTTCATCGATGCCGGCTGGGTTGTGTGCGCGACCGACTATCAGGGTCTCGGCACTCCTGGCATGCATCACTACATCGTCAACCGGAGCAATGCCCGCGATGCCGTGAACATCGTGCATGCAGCCCGATCGCTGCCGGCCGGCGCCGGCACTGTCGTGGCCTGCAGCGGATGGTCCCAGGGCGGTGGTACGGCCGCCGCGGTCGCCGAGCTCGATCCGGAGGATTTCGGTGACCTCACGCTCATCGGCTCAGTGTGCATGTCGCCGGGCGTGCCGAGCATCGCGCTCGAGCATCCGTCCGGGCCGACTGCCGGCCTCACGAACGAGGCTGTCGCCCCTGACTCGCACCTTGTCATGATGCTGTGCGGCGTCCACGCCGCCAATCCGCGCGAACTCGACCTTGCCGATGTCTTCACGCCCCTGGGAATCGAGATCATCGAGACCGCCTGGAACAGCCAGCCGGTTCACCATCTGAACGACACGATCGCGCGGCTCTTCCGGCTCAAGGGTCCGATCCTGCAATCCCCGCCACGGAACTTCGACGCCTGGAAGCAGGCGATCATTCGCGGCTCCGCTGCGCAGGTCAAGCCGATCTGCCCGGTGCTCGTCTGCGTTGACTCCTTCGAGGAGGGAACGGTCGTTCCCGTTGTCTGGCAGCAGGCGTACTCGACCGCAGCGACGGCGCTCGGTGGATTGATCGAGGTTCGGGACTATCCGAATGACGACCACTTTTCGCTGCCGCAGAGTTGCGCGGACGACTCTCGCGCGTGGCTGACACGCCTCCTTCCGTAGCTGCGACCCATGGGTGCGACGCGATTGTGCTGAGGGGCGCTGGATCAGCGTGCGCTCGAATCCCCCCATATGCTCACCACCGGTCGTAGGTTATGCATACTGTCGGCGAGCGGGGCGATCGTAGAAGGGCGTGATGCGGGTGACTTCTCAGGACATTGCTCCTGCGGCATCATCCTCGTTCGGCATTCCATCACGTGCCCGCCTGAGCGTCCTTCTCGGGAGCAGCACTGCCCTCTCGCTGCCGGTGATCGCTGCGTTCTTCGTGGTCGGATACGCGTTGAGCCTCTCCTACTTGAAACTCGTCATTGTCGAATCGTGGCTGACCGCCGGGATAGAGGCCCTGCTCACGCTCATCATCCCGTGCGGATTCCTGCTCATCGTCCGTGCCGTTGCCAATCGTCGGGGCTGGGAGCAACCAAGGGTCGCGCTTGTTCTCGTGAGTTTGTCGGTCGCAACCCTGCTTCGCTCGCCCATTGGCATCATCGCGGTCACCGAATGGGAATTCGTCCGCAGCGATGAGGCGAATCCCATCGGTCGCGTGGTGATTTCACTGTTCATCACCCTCGGCATCTCGCTCACGCTGGGGGCCTCCGTTCGTCTGGCTCGCGAGCGAGGCGAGGCGCGAGCGGTGCTCCTGGCCGAGCAGGCGCGGCTGCGTGAACTCGTTGAAGCGACGGACGAGAGCCTCACTCAGGCCGAGAGCGATTTGCGCGGCAGGGCAAGCCATTTGCTCGAGCCGACCATTTCCGAGATTCGAGTGCTGCTTCAAGGCGGGCTCTCCGATGCGGAGGCCCGTGACGTCTCGGCGCGCATCACCGAGGTCGTGAACGAAGTCGTGCGCCCGACCTCGCGTGAACTCGCTGCCTCGCCGACATTTGTCCTGCGGGCACTTGACCCCCAGCAGCCCGCCGTATTCAAGTGGCTCTCAGACCGCCTCGACGTGACGAGGGCGATTCGTCCGGGCTTGATCATGGCGCTGGGCTGGCTCATCATCACGCCCGGAATCGTCATCGTGGGCCCGGATTGGCGGGTGCTCGGAGCGTCATTCCTGGCGAGCCTGAGCATCGTGCTCGTTCTGCTCGGAGTGAAGGCGATCTGGCCGAGGCGCTTTCGACGAATGCCGGCAGCACTGGGGCTGGGCATCCTGGCGTTTATCTACGTGATGAGCATCTGGGCCACTCAATTGATTGTCCAGCAAGTGGGTGACTCGGCAGCAGGCCAGGCCGCATGGTCGACCATGTCGTGGCGGGGTCTGGCGCTCTGGGGTGTCCTGGCCTTCCTCGTATCGGTGCTGGCGATGCTGGATGAGCATGGTCGGCAGAATCGCGCGAGCCTCGCCGAGCTCAATGTCGAACTCGAGGAGGTCCTCGCGCGCTTGCGCCGCGAGGCTTGGCTGCTCCACCGCACGGTGGCCCTTGCCGCCCACGGCCCGGTTCAATCGGCGCTCGTATCCACCGCGATGCGGCTCTCGGCAAGCGATCGCACCGAGGATTCCATCAATGATGCGCGGCGACGACTCGATGAGGCGCTCACGGCAATCGAGCACGACCACCATGAGGTGCCGAGCATCAACGACGCGCTGGCCGACCTCACCGGGCTCTGGACGCCGGTCGTCCAGATCAAGGCAGACGTATGGCCGAGCGCGGAGTCACGTCTTGCCGGGAATACGGGCCTGCGGCGATGCGTCATCGAGATCTGCCGAGAGGCGGCAAGCAACGCGATCAGGCATGGGCGGGCGACGGCACTTGATATCTCGTTGATCGGCATGGGCGAGACGATCGTCATTCGAGTTTCGGACGACGGCGACGGCGTGCCGTCCGAATCCATCGCCGGGCTCGGCGAGGCGATGCTCGACGACACCTGCCGGCGCTGGAGCCGCCTCAATCGGCCCGATGGGGGCGCGGAACTCACCGCCTACGTGGTGTGAGCCGGCCGAGCATGTTCCTCCTCGGGAACATTCCGGTGATCCGGGCCTAGGCCCGTGACACGATTGGCCCATGGTCGGGAGGGGTCGGACGGTGCTCGTCGTCGAGGACGACCGGCTGACGCTCGGACTGCTCGCGGAGATCCTCACCCAGGCTGGCTTCGTCGTGGGCGCGGCCGACTCGGTCGCCCGGGCGCGCATCATGTGGGACCGGATGGAGCCCGACGCTGTCGTCCTCGACGTGGACCTCGGTCCAGGCGTGAACGGCTTCGACCTCGCCGATGCGTTCACTGCCCAGACCCCATCCCTCGCCGTGCTGTTCCTTTCAACCCTGCCGGATGCGCGGTTCGCGGGGCGCAATCCTGATTCGCTGCCGGTGGGGGTCGGATACGTCCGCAAGGATCAGATCTCCGAGCCAAGGGTGCTCATCGAGGCACTTGACGCCGTGCTTCGCGGATCGGAGCGGGATACTCCTCGTCAGGATCTCGATCCGGAGAGGCCGATGGCAGGGCTCACGCGCACTCAGATCGAAGTGCTGCGCATGGTCGCGCTCGGCATGACGAACCAGCAGATCGCGAACGAGCGCGGGACGTCGACGAGGGCGGTCCATAACGTGCTGAGTAGGAGCATGGCGCTCATCGGGGCGGACATGACAGATGAGGGGAGTGCGCGGGTGGTCGCCGCCCGGGAGTTCATCAAGGCTGCGGGTCTGCCGAACTCCTTCTGACGGGTCCGAGCCGCTCAGCGTGCGAACTCTTGCGGACATCTGATCCCGGAACTCCACAATCGTCCGGTGGTGAGGACAGTTGACCTCTCATTGCGAGAGGGGGTTCCTACGTCGTCGTCATGACTGATGTTCCGGGCACGTCGGTCGTCGGTTCTGGACGTGATGCGAGAGTGCCGGGACGGCGCACCGTTCGCTCCGAGGTTCTGGATTCGTGCCGGGTCGGCCGGTTGTCGCAACGTCCGGCGACGGCTCCCTCTCGGGCTCGACGATCAGGTTCTACGTCCTGCCCGACATCCTCATGGGAGATCTCGTCGTCGACACCGCCGGCGCGTTTGCGGGGGCGACATCCCGGTCCCGACCGGG
>CALPZT020000217.1 GCA_943328365.2 Bifidobacterium breve
GGGTCGGCCGTGAAATCCATGATGCTCCTCGGTTCGTGTTCGTGCCCCGGTGCCGGTGCCTGCTCCGGAGCGTAGAACGGGTTCAATGTTCACCACAAATGGGGGCGCGGTTCGTCGGGTCGCGCGTCGGTTCATGCGAAAGCCTCACACTCGTCGCGTGACGAGCTTGACGGAGTCCGAGCGGATCGGCGGCTCAGTTCAGGGCCATGCCCTCGGCCACGCGCGCCTCGAGGCCGAGCTTCACCTCAGGCCACTCATCGGCCAAGACCGAGAATAGGACGGTGTCTCGCACAGTGTCGTCGGCGCGGCGCTGATAACGGCGCAGCACGCCCTCGAACCGGGCGCCGAGCTTCGCGATCGCGGCCTGACTCCGGGCGTTGCGGATATCAGTCTTCAACTGCACCCGGCCCATGTGCGCGGTCTCGAAGGCCCATTGCATGAGCAGAAGTTTGCAAGCTGGGTTGATGATCGTGCCCCAGACGCTGGGGGCGTAGGTCGTGAAGCCGATCTCCAGCCGAGCGTCACCGGGGGAGACCTCGAGAAAGGAGGTCGTGCCGACAACTGCGCCGCCAAGGCGGACGGTCCAAGGGGTGCGTCCGATCAACGGCGCAGCGTCAAGGGCGGCGACCCAGCCATCAGGCGAGGCGGGCCGGCCCTTCACATGGGTCCACACTGCGTCGTGGTCAAGGGCGGCGAACAACTCAGGGGCGTCCGCGGACTCCGCCAACGACAATGAAACGTCACCAATGCGCAAGACGGTGCCGGCGGGCACAGGCCACACGGCGGCCGGCCACGGTGCATCGTCCGGCCTGGAATCGGAAACCGGGACAAACCGCGAAAGCTCAGCCATAAGGCGCCTTCCCTTTCCCGTTTGACCCAGGTGAGTGGGCCAGCGGACCGGAGTTAGACGAGGAGGTCGTTGATCGTGATCGTGGCGTTGCGGTCCTGGCCGACCCCGATAGCGCTGATGCGCGTACCCGAGATGTCCTCGAGGAACTGCACGTAGTCGCGGGCATTCTTCGGCAGGTCTGCCACCGAGCGCGCACCCGAGATGTCTTCCGTCCAGCCCGGCCGGTTCTCGTAGATCGGCTTCGCATGATGGAACTCGGTCTGGGTCATCGGGATCTCGTCGCACCGCTTGCCATCGACGTCGTACGCCACGCAGACCGGGATCTGCTCGAAGCCGGTGAGGACATCGAGTTTCGTGAGGAAGGTGTCGGTGAGGCCGTTGACGCGGCTCGCGAAGCGCGCGATCGGGGCATCGAACCAGCCGCAGCGCCGCGCCCGGCCAGTCGTGACGCCACGCTCGCCGCCGATGACCCGCAGGCGCTCGCCATCGTCGTCAAGCAACTCGGTCGGGAACGGACCGGATCCGACGCGGGTCGTGTAGGCCTTGAGGATGCCGATGACCCGGGTGATGCGCGTTGGCCCGATGCCGCTGCCGGTGCACGCACCGCCGGCGGTGGGGTTGCTCGAGGTGACGAACGGGTACGTGCCATGGTCGACGTCGAGCAGGGTGCCCTGCCCCCCCTCGAGGAGCACGACCTTGTCTTCGTCGAGTGCCTTGTTCAGCATGAGCGCAGTGTCGGCGACGTATGGCTGAAGGATGTCGGCGAACGCAAGAAGCGCATCGACGATCTCGTCGACCTCGAGCGCGCGGCGGTTGTAGACCTTGACGAGCACCTGGTTCTTGCTCGCCAGCGCACCTTCGACCTTCTGGCGCAGGATCGACGGGTCGAACAGGTCTTGCACGCGGATGCCGAGGCGGGCGATCTTGTCGCTGTAGGTCGGACCGATGCCGCGTCCGGTCGTGCCGATCTTCGCGTTGCCGAGGAAGCGCTCGGTCACCTTGTCGAGGGTGACGTGGTAGGGAGTGATGAGATGCGCATTGGCGCTGATGACGAGCTTCGAGGTGTCGATGCCTCGCTCGTTGAGGGCAGTCATCTCATGGAGCAGGACGGCCGGATCGATCACCACGCCGTTGCCGATAACCGGGATGACCTCGGGAGTGAGGATGCCGGACGGCAGGAGATGGAGGGCGAACTTCTGGTCGCCGATGACGACGGTGTGGCCGGCGTTGTTGCCGCCTTGGTAGCGAACGACATAGTCAACGCGCCCGCCGAGGAGATCGGTTGCCTTGCCCTTGCCTTCATCGCCCCACTGCGACCCGACGAGAACGATTGCGGGCATGGGCAAAGGCTACAGGGACGTCCTCCCGGTCACCCGCACATCATTCGCACTCCGCTCGCGCCGGTCGGCGAGGGCATGGCCGAGAAGGTGCCCGGAGAGCCAGGCGGTCTCGACCCGGGGCCCGCCCGCCCAGGCATCGCCGGCGAGTCCGAGCCCGATCGTCTCGTCCAAGAAGAAGGGTTCGGTCGACGCGCTCATGGGTTTCGCGTAGGTCCAGCGCTGGACGGTCGCCCAGGTCGGGGTCTCGTCGATCCCGAGGACGCGCTGGATCGCGCCGAGCGCAGCCGGCAGGACATCGGCCGGGCGCTCGAGGTGGCGGGCTGCCAGCACCGGCTGCACGTGGGCAACGAGGACCGGGGCGCCAGTGCCGCGTCGGCTGCCGTCATTCGCAATCCAGGTGATGACCGGGTCATCGTTGACGAACATTCCGTCGAACTCGCGCCAGGTGGGCGAATCGTAGATTGCCGTGACCGCGATGACCGGCTCCCAGACGAGTTCGTGCGTCGCGAACAGGGCGTCCGTAAACTGAGGGGCCGAGGGATCGATTAAGGCTCGGGCCTGCGGGCTCGGCATGCAGAGGGCCGCGGCCTCGGCCCTGGCTCCGTCAATGAGGAGGCCGTCGTCATCGCATGAAACCGAGGCGACCCCGTGCGCCGAGATGATCTCGGTGTCGGTGAGTTGGCGTGCGAGGTGCTCGACGATCGACCGGATCCCATTGGTTGCGGTGTACCGGATTGGTCCGGTCTTCACGCCGTCGATGCCTCCGGACGATGCGACATGGAAGGTGTCGGTCCACGGACGGACGACCCCTTCGCCGACCATCTCCTCGATGAGCGGCTGGAACGCCTCATGCTGTGCGGTGAAGTACGAGGCGCCGATGTCGACGACGTGACCGTCGCTGGGCGTGCCTGAGTCGCGCACCGTGCGCGATGCCATGCGCCCGCCAAGCACCCGGCCCTTGTCGAGCAGGGTTACGGCGTGGCCGCGGGCGTTCAGCGCACCCGCGCAGGCCACCCCGCTGATGCCGCCTCCGACAACGATCACCGTGGACACGGTCTACGCGCTGGGAATCGAGGGATCGCAGTCCGCGAGGAAGGCCTCGATGCGCTGCGCCTCGTCGGTCTCACCGATCGTTGCGGATGCCCGACCGAGGGAGCGAAGGCAGCGGAGGAACCCCTGGTTCGGCTCGTGGCTCCACGGGACTGGCCCGTGTCCCTTCCAGCCGTTGCGCCGCAGGGCATCGAGGCCGCGGTGGTAGCCGACCCGGGCGAAGGCGTAGGACTCGATTACCTGGCCGTCGGCCCAGGCATCATCAGAGAGGACGGCCCAGGCGAGCGAGCTCGTCGGGTGCTGCATCGCGACCTCGCGGGCATCTGCACCTGCGGCGATTGCCGCGACGACGATGTCGTCGGCCGGGAGGTAGGTGGGAGGGGGGCCGCCGAGGAGATCTACGCCAATGCTCATGGCGTCACTCTCTCACCTTTCGGGTCCGGCCGGGTTTGGCAGGTGCCACCCAGGGTTTGGGCGGGTAGATGTCGCTTGGACCCCCGGTTAAGCGCCGGGGAACGACATCTACCCGCCCAAACGGGCGACGGGGTTGGGTGGTGCCTTACTTCAGTTTGGTTCCTGCGGAGCGCAGGTCCTCGCAGCCGCGGACGACGCGATCGGCCATGCCCTTCTCTGCCAGCTTGCCGTACGCGCGGGGGTCGTACTGCTTCTTGTTGCCGACCTCGCCGTCGATCTTCAGCACGCCGTCGTAGTTCTTGAACATGTGATCGGCGATCGGCCGGGTGAAGGCGTACTGGGTGTCGGTGTCGATGTTCATCTTCACGACGCCGTAGTCGAGTGCCTCGCGGATCTCGCTCAGCAGCGAGCCCGAGCCGCCGTGGAAGACGAGGTCGAAGGGCTTGTCCTTGCCGTACTTCGCCCCGACGGCACCTTGGATGTCGTTGAGGATCGACGGGGTCAGGACGACATTGCCCGGCTTGTAGACGCCGTGGACGTTGCCGAAGGTCGCCGCGACCATGTAGCGGCCGCGCTCGCCGAGACCGAGTGCCTCGGCGGTGGCGATGCCGTCTTCGATCGTCGAGTAGAGCTTTGCATCGTGCTTCGCCTCGATGCCGTCCTCCTCGCCGCCGACAACGCCAATCTCGATCTCGAGGATGA
>CALPZT020000218.1 GCA_943328365.2 Bifidobacterium breve
GGCGTCCGACGGACAGCGACCTCCAGACCCTCGGGTCGATGTCATCCGGGTAGTCGTCGCGATCGCCGGTCGGGGACTGCTCCGCCCCCTCGCGAACGGCACTCACCTGCTCCGCCAGTGCGCTCTTCTGGGTGGTGAACAACGCGTCGGATTCGTCCTCGGGGATCGCACCGTGCAGCTTCTGGAGGCAGATGTAGTTGTTGCGACCCTTGAGCACGGCAAAGGTCACCGGACGAGGCAGCGACGGGCTCAGGGCCTGCGCCATGCGTGGCAGGTCGCGGTCGACGAGCTGCTTCTGCAGGGCGAGGGTCGCCGTTGCCACGATGACCGCCTTGTTCTCGGTCACGGCATGCAGTGCTGCGGGCACCAGGTAGCCGAGCGACTTTCCGGTGCCGGTGCCCGCCTGGACGATGACGTGGCTGTCACCGGTGATCGCCGCGCTTACGGCGTTCGCCATCGCGTGCTGGCCCTCGCGCCGCTCGCCTCCGAGCTCGGTCACCACCGTCTCGAGGGCGGCATCGACCTCGGTTGGCGACTCAGTCACCGAGGGCCTGCGCCAGCTCGCCTGCGAGCGATCTCGGCACCCGCGCTCGCAGCCGAGTGCCGCCGGCCTCGTGCTCGATCGAGATGACATCGCCCTGGCTGTGAACGCGAGAGAGAAGATCGCCGCGCGAATACGGAAGGAGGACGTCAATCTCCTCCATCAGGTGCGGCAGGTCGGCTTCGATCGCGAGGAGGAGCTCCTCGATCCCCTCGCCGGTCGTCGCCGAGACGACGACGGCGTGCGGCTCGCGGCGAAGCAGGGTCGCGATGCGATCAGGATCTGCGATGTCGCATTTGTTGATGACGACGAGCTCCGGCACCCCGCCTGCATCGATCTCGTTGAGCACCTCGCGAACTGCGGCCATCTGCTCCTCGGGGGCGTCATCGCTCCCGTCGACAATATGAAGGATGAGGTCTGCGTCCTTCACCTCCTCAAGGGTCGACCGGAATGCCTCGATGAGCTGATGGGGCAGATGCCGGACGAAGCCGACGGTGTCGGCAAGGGTGAACTCCCGGCCGCTCGGCGTCTTCGTCTTGCGCACCGTCGGGTCGAGGGTGGCGAACAGGGCGTTCTCGACGAGCACGCCGGCGCCGGTGAGCCGGTTGAGGAGGCTGGACTTGCCGGCGTTCGTGTAGCCGGCGATCGCTACCGCCGGCGTGCCGGCTCGGTGCCGCGCTGCCCGCTGGGTCGTACGCGACTTCTCCATCTCCTTGAGCTCCTTGCGGAGCTTGGACATCTGGGTGCGGATTCTGCGGCGATCGGTCTCGATCTTCGTCTCGCCCGGGCCGCGGGTGCCGACGCCGCCGGTCTGCCCACCGGCACGTCCACCCGCCTGCCTGGACAGCGACTCGCCCCAGCCGCGCAGCCGCGGGAGCAGGTACTGCATCTGGGCCAGGCTCACCTGTGCCTTGCCCTCCCTGCTGCGGGCGTGCTGGGCGAAGATGTCGAGGATGAGCCAGGTGCGGTCGACGACCTTGACCTTGAGGATCTCCTCGAGCTTGCGCAGCTGGCCGGGGGTGAGCTCACCATCGCAGATCACCGTGTCAGCTCCGGTCGCTACGACGATGTCTCGCAGTTCCTGGGCCTTGCCTGAGCCGAGATAGGTCGCCGGGTCGGGGCTGTCACGTCGCTGGATGACGCCGTCGAGCACGAGGGATCCGGCGGTCTCGGCGAGGAGCGCGAGCTCGGCGAGGCTGCGATCGGCGTCGCGTACTGTGCCGCTCGTCCAGACTCCGGCGAGCACCACTCGTTCGAGTCGCACCTGCCGGTACTCGACCTCGGTGACGTCCTCGAGCTCAGTTGACAGGCTCGCAACGCGACGCAGGGCGTGCCGGTCGGCAAGGTCGTGGTCGCCGGATTCATTCGACTGCCTGTCGGGGAGCCGCTCGCCAACGGCCGCCTGCTGTGCAGCGGCGAGATCATCAGTGTTCATGTGGGGTCAAGGGTGCCATGCAACCGGCATGATCCCAAACGCCCGTCCACAAGCGGCCACCCTGACGTCGAGGGCATGGGTGAGGGGCACGGATTGGCACCCGTGCCCCTCACGCACTGCATCTGCCGATCAGCCTGCGGCGAGCCAGGCGTCGACCTTGTCCTTGTTCGCGTCGATCCACTTCTGAGCGGCTTCCTCAGGAGTGGCGCCGTTCTCGATATCGAGCGCGACCATGTTCTGGTCCTCATTCGTCCAGCTGAAGTTCGTGAGCAGGGTCGCGAACGGCGAACCGGACTCCATGAGCTTTGTCGTGGCGAGCTTCTGGAGCTGGGTCTGCGGGTAGTCGGTGAGACCACTCGCCTTCTCCGCATCGGTCCAGTCGTTGGCCGGGAAGTTGACCCGGGCCAGCGGGACCTTCGCGAGGAAGTTCTGCGGCTCGTAGAAGTAGCCGAGCGCCGGCGTCTTGTTCTTGTCTGCTGCCGAGAACAGCTCGATGAGTGCGGCCTCTGACCCGGTGCTGATGATCTTGTAGTTCAGGTCATTGGCCGAGATGAGCTTCTCGCCGATGGTGGTGTACCCGGGAGGGCCCTCGTACCATGCGCCCTTGTCGCCGGACTCGGAGTTCTTGAACAGGTCGGCGTACTTGTTCAGGTTAGCCGAGTCGGTGATGTCGGGGTACTCGTCGGCCATCCACTTCGGCACGAACATGCCGATGAGTCCGACGTTTCCGTTCGAGCCGACCTCCTTGATGGCGCCGCGATCGACCCACTCCTGCCAGCGGCCGCCGCCCCAGTCCTCGACGATGACGTCGACTGAGCCTGCCTCCATGGCGTCGTAGGTGACGCCCGCCTCATCGAGCGTCGTCTGGGTGATGTTGCAGCCCAGGGACTCAGCGACGTTCGTGAGCACCTGCGCGGAAGCGGTGTAGCCGACCCACGCATGCATCGCCACGCCCCAGTCGCCGCATTCTGCCGCAGCCGGTGCCGCCTCGGATGCGGCAGCGGACGCCGCCTCCGATGCCGGTGCTGCCGGTGCGGCTGAGCTCTCGGTGCTGTTCACTCCTCCGCCGCATGCGGCGACCATGAGCCCTGCGGCCGCGAGCATCGACACGAGTCCGAGTTGCCGTGTTGCCAGTTTCCTCATCTGCATTCCTCTCGTACGAATCGACCACCCGCTGGTGATCCATTTCGGGACCGGCCGTTGCTCGGCCCGAAAACCTCTGCCCCGTGGCACGGGGTCATGTCGCCGCCGGCTTGTCGCGCCGGTCGGCCCCCGCCTGCGCCATGCGATCGAGCACGACTCCCAGCAGGAGGATCGCCAGCCCGGCCGCAAGGCTCTTGCCTTGCAGTTCGGGCTTCGACTGGCCGACGATGACAAGGTAGCCCAGGCCCCCGGCTCCGACGAAGCCGCCGATGACCACCACTGCGAGGACGAAGATGAGCCCCTGATTCGCGCCGAGCATGAGGGAGCGCTTGGATGCGGGCAACTGCACCTTCGTGATGATCTGCATGCGTGTCGACCCTGCCGCAGTCGCTGCCTCGACCATGCTCGACGGCACGTCACGCACCCCGTCGGCCACCACTCGCACGACGATAGGCGTCGCATAGAAGAAGCCGCAGGCGATTGCTGCAAATCGTGTCGGGCCGAAGAGCGCGAGTACAGGCACGAGATAGACGAATGCGGGCAGGGTCTGGCCTGCGTCGAGCACCGGTTTCATGATCCGCTCGAATCGCTCGCTTCGCCCGACGAGGACTCCGACGACGACGCCGACGATCATGACGATGACTGTCGCGATGAGCACCTGGGCCAAGGTCACCATCGTGTCGTTCCAGAGGCCGGTGAGCACGATGAGGCCGAGCAGGATGAGTGCGATGCCTGCGGCCTTCTTGCCGCCGATGAGGGCAGCGATGAGCGAGATCGCGATGATCGTGACGTACCAGGGGGTATTCGCGAGGAGCGACTCGAGCGGATTGAGGAATCCGATCGTGACGACCTCTCGGAACCCGGTCGTGAGGAAGGCGACGTTCGTGGTGATCCACTCCGCGGCTGCGCTCATTGCGCTGGAGATCGACTCTCCGATGACGAGCTGCTCGGGAAACACTGCTGCCCAGAGCTCGTAGCGCGAGAGCACGATGGCGACGACCATGCCGATGAATGCGGCGCCGAGGGCAATTCTGCGGCGGATGAGCACGGCGCCGGATTCGTGGACGAAGTTGCCGGTGCGCACGACAGCCGCCGTTGTCGCGCGGTCGAGCATGATGGCGAGGAACACGACGGCCAGGCCGGCGACGACTCCGTCGCCCACGTCGCGGATGATGAGCGCCTCGACCACCGGCTTGCCGAGCCCCGGCGCCCCGATCAGTGCTGCGATGACGA
>CALPZT020000219.1 GCA_943328365.2 Bifidobacterium breve
CGCCAGTCTGTCGCATTTCATCGCGGGCTTCCCGGGCAGCCAGGATGTCGCTCATGTCCTCGGCCAGCGCGACGAGGCGCTCGTAGTCCACGACATCAAGCACTGCAGCGATTCGGTGGCCATGACGCACTAGGTACACGGGTTCGTGCTCGACACGTGCGCGGTCGATGATCTCTGCTAGTTCCTTTCGCGCTTGCGTCACGCTGATTTCGATCGCTACCGTCATGCACAAAGTGTATCAAATGTACAATTTAAGGAATTCATACTGAGCGTACGCCCGCCTCGTAGGTACCGTCGCACCCAGATGTCGCACGGCTGGTTACAAGGGTGGCGTCAAAATGGCGTGCCCAATCCCGTGGTCGGCGTGACCTGGAAGGCGCCGGTTCCGTTGTTCGTCCGCCCAACACTGATCTGGTACATGCCGCCGTCCGGCAGGACGATGCTGCAGGGCGCGTAGAGGCCGTCGCTGGTCGTGACGGGTTCGACGAACCCGTTCACCACGGTCGTGGAGCAGGAGGTCGTGAATCCTTGGTTCGCGATGGTTGTCTTTCCGGTGACCCACATCTCCAGCAGGGTGCACACTCCCTGACAGTATGGGCTCCCGCCAATGTTGATCGGGTAGCCACCGTAGGTCCCGATCGTGAGTGGAAGGACGAAGCCGCCGTCGAGGGAGCCGGTGGCCGCGTTGGGCAGCCTGACGCCGATCGTTGCATTGGTGTACTGGGTCGAATAAATCGAGGGGTTATTGCCCCCCGGGCATCCGTTCGAGCACTTGAGACCCACGCCGAAGAAGTACAGGTTGCAGCCGCCTCCGGTTAAGCTGTTATTGACGCTGCTATCACCCATCCAGACCACCGAGCAGACCCCGGTGCTGCTCTTGGGGAATGACACATTCGCTCCGTAGTTGTTGCTTTTCGAGTTGACGGCCGTCTGCAATTGGGGGCCACCGATGTTCAGCGGCGGGCTGAGCACGTCATAGGGAACCGCAGTCATGGTGGGCGGGTAGTAGTAGCCAGAATCGATCACATACGAGCCACCTCCGTATGTGGATGTGATGTTCGGCCACAGGATCGGGTTTGGCTGGCCCCAGGAAGGTGCCGCCGGCACAGTGGACTCATCGCTCCAGAACAGCGGCTGATTCGAACCCGGGAAGTTATTGGAGCCGGTCTGGCCCCAGTTGGCGCACGTCAGCGCGGAATCCCCTGCGGTGAGTCCCGCGAGGTTTCCGGCATTAGCGGCCCCGACCTGGAACACGGTAAGCGTGGGGTCGCTGTCGTCGCAGAGCATGAGGTTGTTGATGACCGCCGAGCCGAGGGCCACCTGACCGGCTTGGGCGATAAAGGGGACCAGGCTATTGCCGTCGTAGCAACTGCCGTCTCCCGCCGTGTTCTGCGGGCTGGCGTACGACGCGCAACTCGTACCGGTTGTCGCACTCTGCGGCGCGGACACCGGAACCCCACCTGCCGCGGTGAGGATCGACGGGCAGGTCGTCGCATTGAGTGCGCCGGATGGGCCAGTGAGCACCCCTGATGCGCCGTTTACGGCGTTGTACGCCTTGAGGCTCGCTGAGCAGGCCCCCACATTTCGCAGACCCGAGTACTGGTACAGCGCGGCACTGGACTGCCAGCCGGCCCCAGCGGTCGCAATCGTCGGCAGCATGCCCAGCGGAGTGGAAGCCGTCACCCCGGGTGCTGTGGTGACGTACTTACCCACGGATGCCGAGTAGTCAATGGCGGCGTTGATGGATCCATCCGTTGGGTACGACTGGGCGCCATCGATCGGGACGTCGCTCACGATGAACCCGATCGTGTTGAGGTACAGCTGGTTCACCCGTGCGGCGTACAACTGCGACAGGGCCTTCTGGGCTCGGTTGTAGTACGAGGCCTGCTGAGCCGGGGTCGGGGCAGTGTTGGCGAGCACCTCCTTCAGGGAGGGGAACGAGTAGTAGGTGCCAGCGACCTCGCCGAGGGACGCGATCTGACCGGGCGACGTGACCTGGCCATTGGTGTACGCAGCGCCATTGAAGTAGTTCATCTGATTGATCGTGTACTCCATCATGAACGCCTGCTGGAGCGTGCTCACGGACTGCTGATAGAACCCGACAAGGCCCTGGTTGTACTGGTCGAAGAGCGGGACAGTATTCGCGCCGGCGTTGAGGTTGACCAGCATCTGCGACTGGAGTTGCGTCCCCATGGTCTTGTCCAGATTCACGAGTGCCGAGCCTGAGTCCATCGCGACCTTCAGGTAGCAGTTGGGGTCGGCTGCCGAGTTCGACGGTGGCAAGAGAGCCCCGCTGCAGGACAGATTTGACCCGGACGCATCGTTGAGATTGTCAACGAAGGTGGTCTGCGAATCAGCGAAGGAGACCAGGCTGTAGAAGTCCTGTGTGGTGGACGCACTCGATTGAACAGACGCGTATGGGTTCGGGGTCTGCGGCCCCAGCCAGAATCCGCCATCGAGCATGAAGGTGTTGAAGGAACCCTGGACGTTCTGGGTCGCGGTGTTGTAGTCGTAGGCCGAGGCGCCTGTCGTCTCGGACTGCAGCACGTATGCGCCCTGGATGATCGCGCTCGTCGTAGCCTGCAGCTGCGACTGCAGCGAGGCGATCTGCGACTCCTGGAAGGCAAGCTGCACGTTGATCGCCGCGAACTCTGCTTGGACGCACGCACTACCGGCGCTCGCGCCCTCTGCCCCCACGATGGCGGCAGCGCCACCGGTGACCGCGGCCAGTGCCCCACCGGCAACCGGGACGAGCGACAGGAATCCCGTGGCGATCGAGAGGCCTTCGGCGGTGGACGACTTCACCGAGCCGCACCCCGACGACGCCGCTCGCGGCTTAGACCGGGTCTTGCTGTCACTCGGGAATGCCTCATCGATGAGCGTATAGTCAACCGGGCCGGCAGGCGCCTGCGGACGGTAGGCGAATGGCTTGCTCGTGAAGGCCGGGAATCGCCCCTGGGCATCAGTGCGGACGCGGTATATGCCGCTGCCCACGGCCGACACGACGGGCCTGACCCCGTTGGTGGTCGCTGTGCGCACTGCCGACCAGCCCTGCGCTGACTTGCGCTCGAGGGTCACCTTCCAGCCGGCACCTCTCATCGAGACAGGGGCCACGGACGTGACGAGCCGACTGCTACCGCTCACCTCGACCGTGGGAGTGGGCGTGTACCGCTCCACCACTGAGACCGTCGACTGGAATCCGGTCTGCGCCGGCACGACAACTCGGTACGGTCCCGCACCAACGGCAAACTCTGCTTCCTCCAGCGTGCCAATGGTCCGATAGTTCCCCGCGGACACCCACGTCGTGCCCTCCTCGCGCTGGAGCGTGAACTTCCAGGCTCCCGGGCCCACCTGAGCGGGCCGCACTCGCACGCCGAGCTTCTGCCCCGCGCTGAAGGCCACGGTGGGCACCCGGCTGGCCAAAGGCAGCCGCGCCGGGGCGCTCGCGACGGCAGTCGTGGAATTGGCTGACAACTGCTCTGCCGCCGCGGGGCCGCCCCCGTGACCAAGGGGAATGAGGACCATCGCGACACCCAGGGCCAGTCCAGTTACGCGCCTATGTCCAGCAAACATCCCAAACTCCGTCTCACACGTACACATCGATGTGCGGATCAAATGTCCGCGTGGGGCGTGGCCTGTGGCCAACGCCCTCGAAGTTGGACGCTAACACAGGGGCGCGAGGCCACCGGTGGGATTCAGCAGCCCGTGCCACCGGCGCGCTTTGCGGCTACCGTCCTCGTATGTCGACCATCGCGCCCAGTCGTTCGTCCAATGAGGCCCCGTCCGACCTTCCGGTGACCCTCGGCGCCCTTCGCGCCACCGGCTACGCCCATCGCACGGTCAAGGATGAGATCCGCACGAACCTCATCGAGCGCCTCTCCAATGGCGACGACCCCTTCCCGGGCATCGTCGGATTCGAGCAGACGGTGCGCCCGCAGATCGAACGGGCACTGCTCGCCGGCCACGACATCGTGCTCCTCGGCGAGCGCGGCCAGGGCAAGACCCGGCTCATCCGCACCCTCGTCAACCTCCTCGACGAGTGGTCGCCGGTGGTGGCCGGGTGCGAGATCAATGACGACCCGACGATGCCGGTATGCGCGCGCTGCCGACGCCTGGCCGCCGAGCTCGGAGACAGCCTGCCCGTTGCCTGGCGTCACCGCAGCGAGCGCTACGGCGAGAAGCTCGCGACCCCTGACACGTCCGTCGGCGATCTCGTCGGCGACGTCGACCCGGTGAAGGTGGCCGAGGGGCGCACGCTCGGCGACCCGGAGACCATCCACTTCGGCCTCGTGCCGCGCACGAACCGCGGCATCTTCGCCGTGAACGAGCTGCCCGATCTCGC
>CALPZT020000220.1 GCA_943328365.2 Bifidobacterium breve
GCGCCCGCGATCCTGCCCGACATCGTTCTCGGCATCGGGCTCCTCGTCTTCTACACCCTCGTCGGGATCGGTCTCGGACTCCACTCGGTACTCCTCGCCCACGTGGTGTTCGGCATGGCCTTCGTCGCGGCGGTCGTCACCGCGCGTCTGAGCCAGACTGATCCGAGCCTGGAGGAGGCCTCACGAGACCTCGGGGCCTCCGCCATCGTCACGTTCTTCCGGATCACCCTTCCCTCGCTGGCACCCGCAATCATCGCGGGGGCACTCCTCGTCTTCACCCTGTCGCTCGACGAGTTCGTCATCGCCTTCTTCACCGACGGGCCGAGCACGCCGACCCTCCCGATCGTCATCTACTCAATGGTTCGGTTCGGGGTCACCCCCGACATCAATGCACTGGCCACCCTCCTCATGGTGGTCAGCTTCACCGTCGTGATCGCAGCACAGCGGATCACCAAACTCACGGATGCGGTATGACAACACAGGCGAACGACCAGCTCATCAGGATCGATGCCGTCTCCCGCTCATTCGGCGAAGTCGTCGCCCTCGACAGCGTGAGCATCGACATTCGCGAGAACGAGTTCTTCGCACTGCTCGGCCCATCGGGCTGCGGCAAGACAACCCTCCTGCGCGTGCTCGCCGGATTCGAGGAGCCCGACTCAGGGTCGGTGTCCCTCGAGGGACACGACCTGCTCGCACTCCCGCCGCATCGCAGGCCGATCAACCTCATGTTCCAGTCGTATGCGCTCTTCCCGCACATGTCGGTCGAGAAGAACATCGCGTACGGCCTCGAGCGCGAGGGCCTCTCACGCACCGAGGTTCGCACGCGCGTCGATGAGGTGCTCGAGACAGTCGGGCTCGTCGACAAGGCTCGCAATCGCCCGGCGCAGTTGTCCGGCGGCCAGCGTCAGCGGGTTGCATTGGCCAGGGCGATCGTCAAGCGCCCCCGACTCCTCCTTCTTGACGAGCCGCTGTCAGCCCTCGATCGCAAGGTGCGGGCCGAGATGCAACTCGAGCTCAAGCGGCTCCAGCATGAGGTCGGCATCACCTTCGTCGTCGTCACCCATGATCAGGAGGAGGCCATGTCGATGGCCGACCGGATCGCCGTGATGGCCGATGGCCGGGTCCAGCAGATCGCCTCCCCTGTCGATCTCTACCAGCGGCCGGCCAACCTCTTCGTCGCCGACTTCATCGGAACGAGCAATCGATTCACCGGCACCGCTTCGCCGGAGGGTGTTGTGGTGCCGGGTCTCGGTCTCCTGCCGGGGACGCCACCGGCCCATGGTGCCGATGGCACCGTTCATCTCATCGTTCGTCCCGAGGACATTCGCCTCGTCGAGTCTGACGGCTGGGCGATCTCCGGGACCGTGCTCGATACCCAGTTCTTCGGAGGTTCGTCCACGATCGCGGTCGAGGTCACCGGGCTGGAGCATCCGGTGGTGCTCACCTGTCACGGGCTCCCTGCTGCACGCCGCGGAGATGCGGTACGCCTCGCTTGGGATCCGGCGGCAGCAATCGTCCTCGCCTCATGAGAACAACCCACGCGTCCAGCGCAACTGCGCTCGCCGACGCCGCTCCCCGGCCCTTCTGGACAGACCGCCCGGACGCTCCCGTTGCCTGCGAGCCGCTCACCGCGGCAACATCGTGCGATCTCCTCATCGTCGGCGGCGGGCTCACGGGGCTGTGGGCCGCCATCGAAGCGAAGGCGGCCGACCCCTCTGCCGACGTCGTGCTGCTCGAAGCATATGAAATCGCCTTCGGTGCTTCCGGACGCAACGGGGGCTTCTTCTCTGAGTCCCTCACGCACGGGGTTGCGCACGGTCTCTCCCTGTGGCCGCGGGAGATGCCGACCCTCCTACGCCTCGGTCGCGAGAACATCAGCGAGATCATCGACTTTCTGGCAGCCGAGGGCATCGACGCTCGGCTGCGCATGTGCGGCAAGACAGCCGTCGCCGTCAAGCCCCACCAGGTGGCCGAGCTACGCGCGTCCACCGCGCTCCATGTCGAGTTCGGCGAATCCGCAGTCATGCTCGATGCCGATGAGGTTCGGGCCGATGTCGATTCGCCGACCTACCTCGCCGGCATGCGCGTTCGAAGCGGTGGCGGGCTCCTCGACCCCGCCCTGCTGTGCTGGGGGCTCAAGCGGGCAGCGCTCGCCAGGGGCGTCCGCATTCACGAGCACTCACCGGTCGTGAACCTCGAACAGAGCTCCTCGGGCGTCGTCGTCCGCACCGATCACGCAACGGCAATGGCGCGAACGGTTCTGCTCGCGACGAACGCCTACCCGCCGCTTCTTCGGCGCCTGCGCTCACGTGTGCTCCCCATCTACGACCACGTGCTCGTCACCGAGCCGCTGACCCCGCGCCAGCTCGCCGAAATCGGCTGGCCCGAATCCCAGGGCATGACTGATGCTGGCAATCAGTTCCACTATTACCGGCGCACGGCCGATGACCGGATCCTCTGGGGCGGCTACGACGCCGTCTACTACTTCGGCAACCGCACCGACCCTTCTCGCGAGCAGCGCGATCGCTCGCATCGATTGCTCGCTGCGCAGTTCTTTGAGACCTTCCCCCAGCTCGAGGGCCTGCGCTTCACCCATCGGTGGGCGGGCCTCATCGACTCCACCTCGCGCTTCACGCCGGTGTTCGGGACCGCGATGGCCGGGCGCCTCGGATACGCCGTCGGCTTCACCGGCCTCGGTGTCGGCGCGTCACGCTTCGGCGCTCGCACTGCCCTCGATCTCCTTGCCGGGCGTTCCACCGAGCGCACCGAACTCGAGCTCGTTCGCCGCAAGCCTGTTCCATTTCCTCCAGAGCCTCTCCGCTTTCCGCTCGTGCAGTTCACCCGCGCAGCACTCGCCCGCGAGGACATAGCCGGCAGGCGCGGGCTTTGGCTTCGCACGCTCGACCGCTTCGGCATCGGATTCAACAGTTGAGGAGCTCACGTGCCTGATATCCACGGCGTCCACATCAGCGGTGAAACCCGTTCGGGCCGCGGAGAGCGCCACGACCTGGTGAATCCGGCCACCGGCGACATCTCAGCGGCGATCACCCCGGCGTCCGCCGACGATGTCGGGCTCGCCACGGCCGCAGCCGCAGCCGCCTTCGGCGATTGGGCGGGCCGCACTCCGGGAGATCGCGCCCGGATCCTGCTGCGCCTCGCCGACCTCATCGAGTCCGATTCTGGCGAGCTCACCCGCCTCGAGGTCGAGGAGACCGGCAAGCCGACCGCCGTCTTCGCCGATGGCGAACTCCCCTTCGCGGCCGACAACCTTCGCTTCTTCGCCGGCTCAGGACGATCACTCGATGGCACGGGTGCGGGAGTGCTGAGCAGCGGATACACCTCCATGCTCGTGCGTCGGCCGATCGGAGTTGTCGGGAGCATTGCCCCCTGGAACTTCCCGTTCGTCATGGCGATCTGGAAGATGGGGCCCGCCCTCGCCGCTGGCAACACCATGGTGCTGAAGCCGGCCCCGAACACGCCTCGCTCCACCCTTCGCCTCGCCGAGCTCGCCGCCGAGGCCGGGCTGCCTCCCGGAGTCTTGAACATCGTCACCGGTGGGGCCGATATCGGCGAGGCCATCGTCCGCGATCCACTCGTGCAGATGGTGTCCGTCACCGGATCCGCGCGCACCGGCCAGGCTGTCATGGCAGCGGCCGCTCCCTCGTCCAAGCGCGTGCATCTCGAACTCGGCGGCAAGGCACCAGCACTCGTCTTCTCCGACGCAGATCTCGGCTCAATGGCCCGGGCACTCACGCTCGGCGCCACCTACAACACCGGTCAGGACTGCACTGCCGCAACGCGCGTGTATGTCGAGCGGTCACTCCTCGCCGACGCCACCGATGCGCTCGCCACGAGCATGCGCGCCGTTCGATGGGGTGACCCCCTCGACCCTTCAACCGACATCGGTCCGCTCATTTCGGCCGATCATCGCGACCGAGTCCATGGCTTCGTCTCGCGGGCAGTCGACGCAGGGGCCGCGGCGGTCGTCGGCGGCGAGCTGCCTGCAGGGCGTGGATTCTTCTACCCGCCCACCCTCATCGTCGGTGCGCAGCAGTCGAGCGAGATCGTCCAGGACGAGGTCTTCGGTCCGGTGCTCGTCGTTGTCCCATTCGACGGAGAAGGCGATGCCGTCATGCTCGCGAATGACAGCCCCTACGGTCTGGCCAGCTCAGTCTGGACGTCTGACATCGCTCGCGCCCTGCGCGTGAGCCATCAACTCGAGGTCGGGGTCACCTGGATCAACGACCATCTGCCGATCGCCTCAGAAGCTCCGCATGGCGGAGTCAAGGGCAGCGGATTTGGCAAGGACATGAGCCACGAGTCAATCCTTGA
>CALPZT020000221.1 GCA_943328365.2 Bifidobacterium breve
ATCCAAGATGATCTCGACGAAGTTGATCGGCAATGATCACAACGATATTCATGGGCAGCCCTTCAGACTGGGGCGTGCGCTGTCTCTCGGCATGAGGATCGGTTGGAGGCTAGCAGAGCAGTCGCCTAGGAGTAATCCCCATGCGCCAAGTCACCGTCGACGACCGTCGCAGCGATGCCGAGCTCGGGAAGGGACCAGGGGTCGCTCCAGTCGGCTGCCCTATCGAGCAGGACGAAGTCCGCAGCCATCCCGGGTGCGATCGATCCGCGCCAGGATTCGGCGTGGCTCTGCCAGGCACCTGCCGAGGTAAGCGACTCGAGCGCTTCACGTGCGTCGAGGCGCTGATGATCGACGTATTCGGGGTCGGTTCGAAGGGATCGCGTCATCGCCGAAGCAACGATCATCTGCCAGTCCGGATCCATGACCGGCGCATCGGACGAGGTCGCCAGTTGCACCCCGGTGTCGATTGCGGTGCGCAGCGGCTGGCGGCGCACGTTGCGCTCATCGCCGAGGATCGGGGAGACCGAGCGTCCGACCATCCAGCGGATGCTCGGATTGGTGTTGAGTGCCATGCCCAAACCGGCCATGCGCTCGAGATCGTGATGGTCGACGAGGTCACCGTGAATGACGTAGTGACGAAGGCCCTCCCATGCCCCTGACTGCTCAACTGCATCGAGATAGGCCGTGATCGTCCGGTCGCCGATGCTGTGAGCGCCAACCTGCCAGCCGCGGCTGGCCCCCGCGCGCACGATGGCCTTGAGCTCTTCGACGCGCTCGTCGTCGGTATCTCCCGCGACCTGGAGGTGCCCGCAGCTGCAATCGTCGTACGGCTCGCTCAGCCAGGCCGTGCGGCTCCGGGGAATTCCGTCGGCGAAGACCTTCAGCTGAGCGATGTCGAGGTGAGTGAACGGGCCGCCCCTGAACGGCTCGCCCCATGCGTCGAGGCCAGACGCGACGTCGGAGGCGCGTGTGCCGCCAAGACCGCCGAAGAGCAGCATGATGTTGACCCGCATGCGCAACTCGCCCTCGCGGTCGAGTTGCTGGTATGCCTCGACCGCATGGAGATCGCCGGTGCCGTCCATGAGCGTACGAGCTCCAGGCCCGAGCCCGGGGTCGGTGAACGCGGTAATGCCCTGCTCGAGAAGGGCGCGTTGACCGGCCAGAATCGCATTGCGCTGCTCGGCGATCGTGAGCGAGGGCATGGCGTCATTGATGAGACCGACCGCGGCTTCGTAGACGAGGCCGGTTGGGTTTCCGTGCTCATCGCGGACGAAACTGCCGCCGGGCGGATCGGGAGTGTCGGCGCTGATTGAAGCGGCGCGCAACGCCGTGCTGTTGCACACTGCCTGATGCCCGGTCACGTCGCCGAGGAGCGCAGGAATCTGCGGCTGCGACACATCAAGGTCGGCTGCGCACACGGTTCCCCTCGGCCCGGTGCCGCGCACGTTCGAGTCATCCCACCCAATGCCCCGGATCCATCCGCTGCCCTCAGGCCGTGCGTCGGCAAGACGCCGCTGGAAATCTTGAAGGTCGGCCGAACCGCGGAAATCGTGCGCGGTCAGGGATCGTCCGTATTCGTAGCCGTGGAGGTGGGAGTCGTCTATTCCGGGCAGCATCGTGCGGCCGCCTGCATCGACGACTCGCGCGCCCGACAGGCTCACCTGATCCCGATCGCGCATGTCGAGGACCTGAATGAATCGTCCGTTCTCCATGATGAGGAGCCCCGAGCTGACTCCGAGGGGGCGAAGGTCGGCATTGAGAATGACGGTGGTGGCCACGGCGTCATCGTTCTTGGAAAGCGCGCGCACGTCAATGCTGTTGCGGTCTCAGGCCGGTCTCAATTTTGTCAACACCGTTGACATTTTGAATTCCGGCCCTATTCTCGTCACATGCCTCCAACGATGACTGTCGCCCCGCATGAGGGTTCCACAATTGCCACCGGTTCGGTCTCCGGGCCATCCGGGCCGGTCGGCAAAGCCGACTCCACCATGACCCGCGAGGAGATGGTCCGAGTCATCGCCGAGCTCGGTCCGAAATTCGAGGAGCGCGCCGTCGAGGTCGACCGCGATGCGGTCTTCCCATGGGGAAACTTCAATGACCTGCGCGAACGCGGATTCCTCGCCCTGTGCGTGCCGAAGAAGTTCGGCGGCATGGGCGCGAGCTACACCGACTACATGCGCGTCTCCGAGGAGATCGGACGTCACTGCGGCGCAACTGCGCTGACATTCAACATGCACAACGCCACGATGCTGTGGGCCGGCGAGGTGAGCGATCTCCTCGACATGACCGATGAGCAGCGAGCCCAGCACGAGGCGCGGCGGGCCGAGATGTTCCGCGGCGTTGTCGAGGACGGGGAGATCCACTCGCAGCCCTTCAGCGAGGGCCTCAATCCGGGCGCGCTTGCCGGTGTCGGCACCATTGCCACCCCGGTCGAAGGCGGGTTCCTCGTGACGGGCCGAAAGATCTTCGCCTCGCTGTCGGGTGCGGCGAGCCGCTATAACGTCACGTGCCAGGTGCCAGGGGAGGAGTTCCTCCGCCTCCTCTCGGTGCGAGCAACGAGCGACGGTGTCGAGATCACCGATGACTGGGACCCTCTGGGAATGCGGGGCACTGTCTCGCGCACTCTGATCCTCAAGGACGCATTCGTTCCCTATGACGATGAGGTCATGCCGCCAGGCATGTATGACCAGGCAGCGAATCGCTACCCCTATCTCTTCATGTCCCTTGCCCCGTCGTATCTCGGCCTCACGAAGGGGATTCTCAACTTTACGAAGTCATACTTGCGCGGCGAGTTGGCCGGCGCGGCGAAGGGCACGGCTCGGCGTGACAATCCGGTGAAGCAGATGGGCTGGGCCGAGATGAACATCAAGTACGAGCAGAGCCGCGCCATGCTCTACTCGGTCGTCGACTCGGCAACGCTCGACCCAACCGAGGATCAGATGGTCACTGCGTGGGCCGCGGTCTACACCACGATGGAGCACGCGAATGCTGTTGCTGCGATTGCGGTGCGGGTGTGCGGCGGCCAGGCGATGCTCAAGCACCTTTCGCTTGAGCGGATGTACCGCGATTCGCGACTGGGCTCGCTCATGCTGCCTTGGAGTGCCGAGGTTGCTCTTGAGCGCATCGGAAAGGCGCGCCTCTACGACGCGTGAGTATCGAACATTGATTGTGCCGAAGTGCTTGCGCTGCCACCGGCTATGCCCAAGTATTCGAGAGTCGTTCGGTTCCACATGATCAGAGCACGCCCCTTGGAGGAGCAATGTCACAACGGGAACATCTCCCGCAGTCAGATCAGGCGCTCGCCGAAGGCGATCCGGAGACGAAGGGGACCTCACTTAAGAAGGGCACCCTCGGCCTCTTCGGCATCATCTTCTTCGTCGTAGCGGCTGCCGCACCTGTCGCCGGCATGACAGGTGCATTCCCGGTGGCCATCGCACTCGGCGATGGAGCGGGCGCCGCGGGCATGTATGTCGCAGTCGGCGTCGTGCTCCTGCTCTTCTCAGTCGGCTACGCGACGATGAGCCACTACGTCACGAACACCGGCGCCTTCTTCGCCTACGTCGGTCGCGGTCTCGGCATCGTTCCCGGTGTCGGCTCGGCCTTCGTGTCGACCCTCGCCTACCTCACCGTGCAGTGGGGAGTCATCGGCTTCCTCTCGGGGCAGCTCGACTTCTACATGTTCTATAAGTTCGATATCGATATCGACTGGTGGATCTACGCCATCATCCTCATCGTTATCGTCTGGATCCTCTCGGCGATGTCGGTCGACATCGGCGCCAAGGTGCTCGGTGTCTTCCTGACCGTCGAGATCATCGCCTTGCTCGTGCTGGCGATCTCGATCCTGTCTCAGGGTGGAGCCGAAGGTAGCGACCTCGGCGCCTCATTCAATCCATCGAACATCTTCGCAGGCGGATTCACCGGCGGCGCCGGCATTGCCTTCGCGTTCGCCCTCGCCTCCTTCATCGGCTTCGAAGCCACGGCGATTTACGGCGAGGAGTCCAAGGACCCCAAGCGCACCGTGCCGAGGGCGACCTACATGTCGGTCGTCTTCATCACCGTCCTCTTCGGCATCGTTGGCCTCGCGCTTATCTCGGGCCTCGGAGCCGAGGGTGTCACCGACAAGGTCTTCGAGGTGACGGCAATTGAGGGAGTTCCGCTGTCGGATCCGTCCGCGGTGCTCTTCAGCCTGTCGACGGCCTTCGTCGGGTCTTGGCTTACCGAGGTCTTCGCCGTCATCGTTCTGACGTCGCTGTTTGCAGCAACCCTGGCCTTCCAGAACAGCGCCTCGCGCTACCTGTTCTCGATGGGCCGCGCGGGCGTTCTCCCGAA
>CALPZT020000222.1 GCA_943328365.2 Bifidobacterium breve
ACCTCGCCGGTGACGGGGTTGCGAGTGGTGCCGGCACATCGCTGAACCGGGCCGCCTCCCAGGATGACCGCACTGCCGACTGTGAGGGTGCGTCCGTCCCAGGAGTCCTCCTCGTGGGGCGCGGCACCGTCAAACTCGATGAGCATGCGAAAGCGACGCCCGTCGACGTGATCGAGCCCGGATTGCCGGGCGAGCTCGTCGAGCGAGGCGCTCCCGAGCAGGGTGAGCGGCTCGACATCACGGCCACCGTTCACCTCGTCCGCCTTGACGAGCCGAAGGGGCTGACCAGCGAGGTCGGAGAACACCTGCCCCCATGCGCCGTCCACCTCGTGACCCCTGGCCTTGCGGAATCCGAAGAAGTCGGCGACGTTCGGAGCGCCGAGGCTGATCTGCTCCGAGATGAGCACCTTGCCGGCGGCATCGCTCAGGGTGAGCAACTGCCCACTGTCATCCCAGGCAGCTGACACGCCCACGAGCGAGCCCGTTTTCGAGATCGAGGTGAGCCGGTCGCTCGCATCGACGAGGTAGAAGGCGCGGTCGCCCACCGGGCCGGTGGTGGTGACCTCGATCGACTGCGGATGGTCGAGCGCGAGCCCCTTGATCGGCGTTACCGAGAGTCGGGTGACCTGCATCGTCTGCCTTCTGCTCTCTCGAGGACGGCTGTCGTTGTCCGCGCTAGTCCGGCACCACGCAGGATGACTTCAGGCAGGCGGAGGTGTCGACGATGAAGGCGCCCGACTTGTCGACCTTGAGGATGTAGACCGGTGCGTTCGGGCGATTGCCAGTCTTCGGGTCGATGGTGATGGTGCCGGTCTGGCCCGCGAAGCCCTTCGTGGCAAGGAGCTTCTTCATCACGGCTGCGTAGTCTGTCGACTTCGACTTCGTCATCGCGGCGAAGAGGATGTTCGCCGAGTCATAGGTGAAGGTCCCCCAGACACCGGGCTGGGCGTTGAAGGCCTTCTTGTAGGCGGTGACGTAGGCGGATGCGCTGGGCATCTGCGCCGCCTCGGGGACGCCACTGAAGCGGCAGGCCTGTGAGGCCGGGATACCTGCGGCAGTGACGAACGCCGGGTCGACATTCGCCAGCCCCATAAAGCACTTCGCGGTGGACTTCGCGGCGCCAAGCGCCGTCGCAATCTTGCTGCCCTCGGGGTAGTAGGTGCTCACGTAGACGATGTTCGGCGAGAGGGCGAGAGCGGACGCGACCTGCGCGGTGTAGTCGGCCTGCCCGGGAGTGATGGCGATCTGTGAGACGGGCACTCCGTCGCCGCACATCATTGCCTTGCCGACACGAGCCGCCATGCCGGCGGTGTAGGCCGACGGGTCGACGAGCATGACGACCTTGGGGCAGCCCGAGTAGCCGTAGCCGAAGATCATGTAGTTGGTCTCGACCGGCGAGATCTGGCTGTTCTTCGGCTGGATCGTGACACCCTCGCCGGTGGTGTCGTCGGTTGAGGTGAGCTGCACCGGGACGACCTTGTTGGATACGTAGTACGGGAGGTTGAGCAGGCCGATCGAGGAGTTGTACGGGCCGATGACGGCCACGGCGCCCGCAGCCTTCGCCTTCTTGGCGACGGAGAGCGCGAGATCGGGGTTGGCCTTGTCGTCGGACTTGATCACCGAGATCTGCCGGCCGAGCACTCCGCCCTTCGCGTTCACCTGGTCAACTGCGAGCTTCACTCCCCGGTACATGTCGATGCCGACCTCGGACTGCGAGCCGGTGAGTGGCCCCTCGACTGCGATGACGATGGGCGAGGGGGCTGCTGCGGTCGTTGGGGCGAGCGTGAGGCTGGCACCGGCGATGAGGGCAAGGGCGGCAGCGGGAAGGGCGAGGCGCCCACGTCGTGAGGTCATGCGGCAACACTAGCCGCCCTGCGTCAGTGCAGGATGAATATGCATTCTCGCCGAGTCAGGGCGCTTATGTCACGCGAGTCTCGTACGTCTTCGACAGGGGGCGGAAGCGGCCGTGCGCGGGTGCACTTAGCCGGACGGAGATGTCGGTCGGACCACTTGTTCGAAGCGTGACGACGACCCCCTCGGCAGATTGCTTGATCCCGCACAGTTGGCGACTCGTTGGCGCGGCAGTGTCGCCTGTCGGCATCTGCCCGAACCACGCGCGCAACCTCTTGGCCCCTTTCGAGCACCGCACGCTCACGCTTACCCGCTGCCCGGAGGCCGTTTTGTCTGGGATGTCGATGGCGATGGAATTGCCACGGACTTCAACATCGGCAGGAATATCGACGGACTCCGGAAGTTGTTGGTCTTGTGTCTCAGCCACGCCATCGCCATCTGCATCAGCGTCGCGCTCGTTGGCAATTCCATCGCCATCCTGATCGCGGGGGGTGGGAGGCGACGTGGGGATCTTGCTCCCGCCCAGACTTGGCTGGGGAGTGAGGTCCCCGTCCTGAGTGTCGGGTAGCGAATCTCCGTCGCGGTCATTATCGGAAGTGTCGCGGATGCCGTCGCCGTCATCGTCGGAGTCGACGGCGTCGGGGATGCCATCGCGGTCGATGTCGGACTTCTTCGCCTGATCGTCATCGTCCGAATCCGTTACCCCGTCATTGTCGTCGTCTGTATCAGTGGCGTCCGGGATGCTGTCTCCGTCGTCATCACGATCGAGGACGTCGAGAACGCCATCCATATCGGTGTCTACCGGTTTCGCGGCCCGGCAGGCGCCGGCCCAGAGCACGATGCCGTCGGCGTCCCAGTTGAGGCCATCGTGGAAGCCCGGGATGGGCGGGATGATGTCGGCCGGGTGGGTGCTGAAGTGGTCGCCGGCCCCCTTCGTGCCGTCGGCTGCCGACTGGGCGACGATGATCGACACGAAGGGGTTCGTTGCAGACTGCGTACGGTGGCAGATTCTCACCTTCGGGCCGGGTGCCGCGCTGGCCGTTGGGATCCAGACGAGTGCCGGCACCAAGGCGACGACCGCGCATGCCGAGGAGCAGGCGAGTCGGCGAACCGAGGAGCGTCGATCAAGACCCTGAGTTTTTTTCACTCCATGCTCCAACGATGACGGGGATGCCGTTGAGAACGGCAGTGCCGGATAGTTCATCAAGTCCGTTCGACGGCGTCAAGAGGTTTGAATTCACTCCCGGCTGAGCCATGGCGACGGGCCCCCAGGTGCCTGGGACGAGATGGCCCCAGCCGTGCGGGAGGCTCACGACGCCGGCCGACACGACATCGGTGACCTCGACCGTGACCACGACGCTGGCAACGTCGCTCGCCACGGACGCCTCGTCTCCATCCGATATCCCGAGCCGGGCAGCATCTTCAGGGCTGAGCCACAGCGTGCACTGGTTCGAGCCCTTTGCGAGCAGCGGGATGTTGTGCATCCACGAGTTATTGCTTCGCAGCGATCGACGGCCAACGAGAAGAAGTCGGTCATCGGCTTTCGATCCGTCCACTTGAAGCACCTCCGCCATGCGAGCCGCCTCGGCGATGAGCTGCGGCGGTGCAAGTTCGATGGCACCGCTCGGAGTGCGGAGCACTTCTGGAAGTCGCGGCATGAGCGGGCCGAGGTCGATGCCGTGGGGTGCGGCCTCCAGCGACGCGAGGGTGAGCCCGTCCGGGGTCGAGCCGAACCCATCGCCATAGGGACCCGATCGGATCATGAGGTCGAGGAGTCGCTCGACGCCTCGACGTGGGGCAACCGCTGCGAGGAGGTCGCCGGGCTCTCGTCCGTGTGCGCGTGAGGCCTTGGACTTCGAGGCACGGGTTGCGACCTCGAGGGCCACGTGATCGTCCATCTCCTCGGGGGTGACGCTGCCGCCGGCGGCAAGGCAGGCGAATTGCAGGAGGATCTCGGTCTCGCCGAGCTCATCGGCATCGGCATCGTGACGCAGGGCGACGGACGGTGGGCTCCAGTTGGCGATATTGCGCACCGCGAGGTTCGTGAAGGCAATGTCGTAGTGACCGCGGGCGAGTGACGATGGCGCTGGCAGCACCACGTGCGCATGCCGGGTGGTCTCGGTCAGGTAGGCATCGATGCTCACCATGACGTCGAGGGTGGCGAGGGCGGCGTCGAGGCGCCCGCCATCGGGGGTGGAGAGGACAGGATTGCCGGCGATGGTGATGAGGCCGCGCAGTCTCGTCCCATCGGGGGACGGGGTGTCGATTTCCTCGGCGAGGGCCGCCGCCGGGAACTCGCCGAGCACGCTGGCGAGGCCGCGAACCCGGGTGCGTTCGGCTCCCGGGATTCGGATTCCGTGGCCTACCCCTGACGTGCCTGACGTCGACGGTCCCCCGGCGGCCGGCAGTGGCCACATGACCCCGCCCTTGCGATCGAGGTTGCCGGTGATGATGTTGACGGCGTTCAT
>CALPZT020000223.1 GCA_943328365.2 Bifidobacterium breve
AGTGTTCGCATGACGAACATTCAAACGATATGCGAACAATTCTCGGAAATCCCTTGACGGCTGCCCGCTCTGCCGTCACCATCTGAGACGCAGGCTGACGGCCCAGACGGCTGATCGCGCATTGCTCAACAGGCTCGGGAGGCGACACATGGGTGCTCAAGGCAATCCTTCGGCAGGCGGGGGTGTCGAGAAGGCGTCGTACACGACGAAGTTCGGATCCCTCGACAGCTTCGACAAGGGCGGGGTCGAGCTCGTCAACGACGATGCGCGCCATTACGCCTTCTCGAATGTCTTCGAGGTCGCGTCGCGGAGCAAGCCGTGGGAGAAGGTCGCGGTCGGCAAGAACATGGAGTACGTGCTTGAGGCGGTCCGCGCCGAGGGTACCTCCGAGTGGCGAACGGCCGCACATGACGAGTTCGCGGTCTGCCTCGATGGCGAGGTGACCCTCGATCTCGTGAAACTCGACGCTTCGCCGCTCGGGGAGGGCTCCGAGGGCTCGATCGCCATCGACGGTGAGCCGATCGGTGCCCGCATGGGCCGGGTCTACCTCAAGCGTGGCCACCAGGCGCTGCTCCCTGCCGGTGCCGCCTACCGCTTCACCGCGACGGTCACCGGAGTCCTCCTCATCCAGACAATCGCCGGCCCCGACACCCAGTTCCGCTGGGCCGAGATCTGCCAGACCGTTTAGCCCCGAAGTCCAGATCGCTCCCGACGTACGCAAGGAGATCCCATGACGGTTTCAGACATCCAGGTCGCGAAGTCCGAGGGCACGAATGCCGAGGGCTACCACGAGTTCTCGCTCGGCGAGTTCACCTTCCGCCGTGACGAGTTCTTCGTCTACATCGGCTGGCCGACCGGCAGCCACATCATGAGCGCCGATGCATTCCTGCGAGCTCTGCAGCGCGATGTCGCCTGGGACTTCTTCTACGGCGTCGTGAACTTCGACGGTGTCTTCGGCACGGTGAACCACTACGGCACCGTCGATATCTTCGCCGGCCGCTACAACGAGTCGTACCGAAAGGCCGAACTCGACTACAGCGAGAACGTCGAGACCCCGCAGATTCGCGAGACCTTCAAGTCGGTCCTCGCCGACTGGACGAATCAGACCTTCGATCCGTTCGCCTCGCCGCACGAGACCGGTGCCGCCTTCGGCATCAAGAACGGTGAGAATCTCGGCGCCGTCACGCGCCGCAGAGTCGCCGCGAATCGCATGGTCGCGATACCCGATGATGAGCAGATCCGCAGCGACGACTCCGGCTTCCCAGTCAACCGCATGTTTCGCGATGTCGATCAGAGCGAGCCGGTGATCGAGGTCGAGCCCGGATTCGAGGGCGAGGTAGCGGCGTTCAGCCTCTTCGCATACCTCTCGCGCTCCGATGTCACATGGAACCCGTCGGTCGTGAGCGTCTGCAAGGACTCGCTGTTCTGCCCGACGACCGAGGAGTACATCCTCCCGATCATCCATGGCAACGACCGGGTCGAGTGGTTCCTGCAGCTGAGCGACCAGATCACCTGGGAGGTCGAGGACCGCGATACCGGTGCTGTTCGGTCGCGGGTCGTGATGAAGGCCGGCGATATCTGCGCGATGCCCGCCGACATCCGTCACCAGGGCTACTCGCCGAAGCGCTCGATGCTCCTGGTCTGGGAGAACAACTCCGGCGACATCCCCGAGCTCATCGCCAGCGGCAAGACCCCGACCTACCCGATCGAGTTCTGACCGCTCGCAGCGACGAGTCCGAGCAGTACCGAGTCCGAGCAGCACCGATGAACGCTCATCCGGCCGTCGAACGACGTGCCGTCTGCTGAGCGTGCGCACCTACCGTTGGGAAGAGTGAATGCAGACGAAGTTGTTCATCGGAGGCGAGTTCGTCGATGCGGCCGACGGTGCGACGATCGACGTGCTCGACCCGCACGATGGGTCGCTGCTCGCCCAGGTCGCCGAGGCGAAGGCGGCTGACGTCGACCGCGCGGTTTCGGCCGCGACGGCAGCGAAGGCGGGCTGGGCGCGCATGGCTGCGGCAGACCGGGGCCGGCTGCTGTTGCGCCTCGCCGATGCGATCGAGGCTGATACCGAGAACCTCGCGATGCTCGAGACCCGCGACACCGGCCACCCCATTCGCGATACGCGCAACCTCGACGTGCCCCGCACCGCAGCGACCTTCCGCTACTTCGGTGGCATGGCCGACAAGTTCCAGGGGTCGGTCATCCCGGTCGAGGCGGGCTTCCTCGACTACGTGACCCCGGAGCCGCTCGGGGTCGTCGGGCAGATCGTGCCCTGGAACTTTCCGGTCATGTTCTGCAGCTGGAAGATGGGCCCCGCGCTGGCCGCGGGAAACACCGTGGTCATGAAGCCCGCCGAGCTCACCCCGATGAGCGCACTGCGCATCGCCGAGCTCATGAACGAGGTCGGCTTCCCGGCTGGCGTCGTGAACATCATTCCGGGCTACGGCGCCACCGCGGGCCAGCGCATCGTCGAGCATCCTGGGATCGCGAAGGTCTCGTTCACCGGCAGCAGCGCGGTCGGCAAGGGCGTTGCGCGTCAGGCCGCCGACACCCTCAAGCAGGTCCACCTTGAACTCGGTGGCAAGGGCGCGAACATCGTCTTCTCCGATGCCAACCTCATCGCTGCCGTGAACGGAACCGCCTTCGGGATCTTCCATAATCAGGGGCAGGCGTGCATTGCCGCAAGCCGGCTCATCATCCACGAGTCGGTGGCCGAGGAGTTCCTCGAGCGATTCACCGCACTTGCCCGAAGCATCAAGGTCGGCGACCCGAAGGACCCGACGACAGAGATGGGTCCGCTCACCTCGGTCATGCACCGCGATCGCGTGCTGTCCTACATCGATATCGCGATCGAGGAGGGCGGCGAAATCCTCAGCGGGGGCAAGGCTCCCAGCGACCCCGCGCTGGCTGCCGGATGCTACGTCGAGCCGACCGTCATCCGCGTCGATGCCGGTGCCCGAGCCGCGCGCGAGGAGGTCTTCGGCCCGTTCATGACGGTCCACACCTTCTCGACGGACGAGGAGGCCCTCGCCATCGCGAACTCGGTCGACTACGGCCTCGGCGGCGGGCTCTGGACGAAGGACCTCACCCGCGCTCACAAGGCGGCACGCGAGCTGCACGCCGGCATGGTCTGGATCAACTCCTATAAGCGGGTCAATCCCGGGTCGCCATTCGGTGGCATGGGTACTTCTGGCTACGGCCGCGAGATGGGCTTTGAGGCCATGCGCGAGTACTCGGAGTCGAAGGCCGTGTGGGTCAACATCGACGCAGCACTCCCGGCCTTCTACCCGAGGGGCTGAAAGCGGTGGCAGCAGTGATGTCGCTCTCGGAGGCAGTGTCGTCGCTCGTGCACGACGGCGACACCATCGCCCTGGAGGGCTTCACCCATCTCATTCCGTTTGCCGCGGGCCAGGAGATCATCAGGCAGGGCCGGCGTGACCTCACTCTCGTGCGCATGACGCCTGACGTTCTGTATGACCAGATGGTCGGATCCGGCTGCGCCCGCAAGCTCATCTTCTCGTGGGGCGGAAACCCGGGTGTCGGCTCGCTGCATCGCTTCCGCGATGCGGTGGAGCGCGATTGGCCCCGGCCGCTTGAGCTCGAGGAGCACTCGCACGCCGGCATGGCCGCCAGATACGTCGCGGGCGCAAGTGGCCTGCCGTTCGGCGTGCTGCGGGGCTACACGGGCACGAGCTTTGGTCAGTACACCGACACGATCGCCGAAATCGCCTGCCCATTCACGGGGGAGAGGCTCACGGCGGTTCCTGCGCTGCGACCCGACGTTGGCATCATCCATGCGCAGCAGGCCGACAGGCAGGGCAACGTCGGTCTCTGGGGCATTCAGGGCGTGCAGAAGGAGGCGGTGCTCGCTTCTGCTCGCAGCATCGTCACGGTCGAGGAGATCGTCGACGTGCTCGATTCACGTGTGACCGTCACCCTTCCGTCCTGGGTCGTCTCGACAATCGCGGTCGTCCCCGGGGGAGCCCATCCGTCATATGCGCACGGCTACTCCGAGCGCGATAACGACTTCTACGTGACGTGGGAGGAGATCTCGCGTGATCGCGAATCCTTCGACGCCTGGATGCAGGCGAACATCCATGGAGCGGTGGTGACCGGATGAGCGAGCCGACCGCTGACGAGATCATGACCATCGTTGCCGCGCGCGAGCTCGCCGATGGCGTCGTGTGCTTCGTCGGCATCGGCCTGCCGAGCACGGCCGCCAACCTCGCGCGGCGGATGCATTCGCCGAATGTCGTGCTCGTCTACGAATCCGGCACGATCGGGGCGAAGCCCACGAGGCCCCC
>CALPZT020000224.1 GCA_943328365.2 Bifidobacterium breve
AGCCACTGCCCTTTCAGCAGGAGATGCTCGAGGACCTCGATCGCGAGCGTGAAGTGTTCGGGCGACGGCGCAACCTGGTGGTGGCGGCCACTGGCACAGGAAAGACCCTGCTGGCGGCCTTCGACTACCGCCGTTTGGTCAGGCGTCAAGAGGAGGAGGGTGTGGAACGTCGGCGGCCACGACTGCTGTACGTCGCACATCGTGCCGAGATCCTGCGCCAAGCGCGCCGCGCCTTTCGGCACGTGCTCAGGGATCCGAACTTCGGCGAACTCCTCGTCGACGGTGAGACGCCGCAATCGAATGAATTCGTGTTCGCATCCATCCAGTCCATGAACGAGTCTCGTCTCCGAGCATTGGAGCCTCGCTACTACGACTACATCGTTATGGATGAGTTCCATCACGCCGAAGCGCGAACGTGGTCGAGGCTTCTTGAGGTGGTCGATCCCAAGATCTTGATTGGACTGACCGCTACACCCGAACGCGCTGACGGCAAGGACATTCTGCACTGGTTCGACGGGCATACGGCTACCGAGATCCGCCTGTGGGAGGCGCTCGAAAGGAACCTCCTCGTGCCGTTCCACTACTTCGGCCAAGGTGATGAGTCGTTGGATTTTCGCGGCGTCACGTGGAGCGGTGGAAAATACAACACCGCGGAGCTTGAAGGAGTCCTGACCGGTGACGATGCCCTGATGCATCGGGTCGTCAACCAGATTGTCGACAAGGTCGCTGACCCGAGGGTCATGCGCGCGCTCGTCTTCGCCGTCTCAATTTCCCATGCGCGCTACGTAGCCCAGTTTCTGGAGTCGAGGGGACTTCGCGCTCAAGCCCTGACGTCCGAGGAGGGTTCACCCGAGCGACAAGAGGCGGTGCGAAAGCTTCGCGCAGGGGAGATCCAGGCACTCGTCACCGTCGACCTGTTCAACGAGGGCGTCGACATTCCTGAAGTCGACACCGTGGTGCTGCTTCGGCCCACCGAGTCACAGACGGTCTTCCTCCAGCAGCTCGGCCGCGGCCTGCGGCACTCGGCAAACAAGGACGTCCTCACGGTTCTCGATTTCGTTGGCATGCAGAACAAGAAGTTCCGCTACGACCTGCGCTTCCAGTCCCTGACGGGAACGTCACGGGCCAAGATCGAGAAGGCAGTCGAATCAGGGTTTCCCTATCTTCCGTCAGGGTGCTCCATCCAGCTGGACAAGATCGCATCCTCGATCATCCTGGAGAACATACGCGCGAGCATGCCCAATAGGGCCCGCGAGCTCGTCCGGGATATTCGCGAATGCGTACCCGTAGCGAGTCCCATTGAGGGCAGTCTGCACCGATTCCTTGAGGTGTCCGGCCGAGAGCTCTCCGACATCTACTGCGATCGGAAGCGTTCATGGACAGGCCTTTTACGTCAGGCGGGTCGTTCGATAGGCGACTCAAGTCCTCTCGAGCAGTATTTGCTGTCCCGCGTCAACGCACTCGTCCACGTGGACGATGTTCCGCGCATCGAGGCGTACCGGGCGCTGGTCTCGGGAGCGGTGGTCCATCTTGACGATCAACAGTGCGCGCTCTACGCAACGATGCTGCATCACACCCTCTGGTCTCCCGCAAAGAGGGAATGGCGGGGGCAAGGTCAGGACCGGCTGCTTGAGGGCCTTGAGTTGCTCCATCGAGAGTCAGCCGTCGTCGAGGAGCTCATGCAGGTCTTCGACGAGGCTCACGAGCGGATCAAGCATGTCTCTTTTCCGCTGGCGGGAAGCCTCGCCGATCTCCCCATTCGCGTGCACGCCCGTTACAGCCGCGCGGAGATGCTCGCCGGAATTCGTTGGGCGGACGTCGACACGGGGGTCGCAGGTCAGGTCGCCGGCGTGCGCTTCGTTCCGAGGATTCAAGCCGACGTCTTTGACGTGACGTGGCAGAAGTCCGAACGTGACTACTCCCCGAACACGATGTATCGCGACTACGCGATCAGCCCCACACTTCTGAACTGGGAGTCGCAGCATGCCGCGCACCGCGACAGCCAGGCCGTGAGGCGATACGTCAATCACGAGAGCGCCGGGACGCACGTCCTCATCTTCGCGCGGGAATCCAAGTCGTGGGAGTTCGCCAGCGCCCGTCCCTTTCTCTTCCTCGGAGACGCCCGCTACATCTCCCACTCCGGGGAGAGACCGGTCACGTTCCGATGGGAACTGCAGCGTCCACTGCCTGCCGACTTCTTCACTGCATCCGAGGTCCTCGCTGGGTGACGCGGCGCCCTTCGATCTCGGGCGCCTCCCGCAAACGTCACACCACAGGGCTGACCCTGGCTACCGGTGAGAGGATGCTGTCCTTCGGATCCACCCCCCGATTACTCGCGGAATGAGGAGTGCCAATGACTGATGAATACGTGGGCGACAGCCGACCCTGGGCTGCCCGCAAGCCGCAGAGCTATGTCATGAGTGGGATCCTCATCGCCCTCGCAATCGCGCTTGTCTGGCAGGGCTTCAGCTACATCAACGCGGGTACGGGCGGTTTGGTGCCGTACTTCATCATCCTCGGAGGACCAGTGCTGGCGATCTACTACACCTGGTACTTCTCCTTCCGCCGATTCGAATCTGATGGGCCAGAGGGCCAGTAGCCGGTGGGCCAGAGGGCCAGTAGCCAGTGGGCCGAAGAGCGAGTAGCCGGCTGGCGGGGCCGCGGGCGCTTGCACAGGGTGCGGATCGGATGCCCTCGGGATATCGTCCTCGTGGAGGTCATTCCATTGGCATTCAGTGATAGCAACACCACGGCTCGTCAACGGCTTGCCCGAAGAGTCACCCTCCCGGGGCTTCTCATCACGGTTCCGTGCCTGCTCACCATGTCAGTCGTGCTCGTCGGATGCGCTCCTGCTTCCGAAACGCTCTCCTCGGTCGAGGTCTCCTCAAGCGCAGCAGCTTCGGCTTCACCGGGCCCAAGCCAACCGGTCCCTGATGCGGACCCGGCGGTCGAGGATTGCAACCCTGACGTTGCCGCGGCTGCCTTCGACGTGGTGCAACGACAGCAGCGCGCATTTGCCGACGAGGACTTCGCTGGTGCCCTACGGCTCGCGAGCACCGGATTTCAATCCTCGGTGACGCTGCCTCAGTTCACTGCACTCATCGCCAGCGGTTACGGCTTCCTCCTCACCACTCAGCAGCTACGCATGACCGAATGCACGACCGACGATACGACTGCCGTCCTGCGAGTGGGCGTCGGCGATGATGCTGTACTCGCCTATCGAATGGTCGCCGAGGACGATGAGTGGCGCATCGACGGCGCATCTATCCTGAAGGAGATCTCGGCATGAGACTGCCACTGCGACGGATGGTCGTCGCTACCGTCGCGCTCGGCCTCGCGTTTGGCTCGATGTCGGGCAGCGCCCTTGCCCATGAGCGCGTCGTGCTCACCGGCCAGCATGTCACGCCGGCACAGGGGCCCCTCATCCAGGATGGAACCATCGCCCGCGCCGCGTTTGCTGAGTTCACCGGCACCGGTCAGCAACGCGGGCTACGAGTGCGGTTCACGTCGGGCCAGGAGCTTCGCATGGAGTTGCTCATCGCTGACACTCCAAGTGCAAGCCGCCTGCCTGTCAGCAACCTTCCCGAACTCATCGTCATCGCGCCCGACGGGTCACGCCGTACCCTCGCGATCTCCGAACGCACGCCCTTCTTCGAGCCCTTCTCCGGAACCTCCTTCCTCTACCTAGCCCGCCTGCGGACGAAGGCCCAGGCTGGCACCTACCGGGTCCTGGTGTCCTCACGCTCCAGCACCCCGGTTACCGCAGTTATCGGTATCGGCTACCGAGAGGTCGCCGGTCACTAGTGACGCGGATGGACGGCCTCAGGGCCATGGAGACAGCGGACAGGAGGCGTCACCATCACCCACCAAGCAACGTCCGCAACTCCACCCTCCGATTGCACGCCCTCGAGGCCTCGGCCGCGAGCGTACGAGCCACTTCACGGTCGGGAGCGGTGATGAGCCAGAATCCCGAGAGGTACTCCGCGGAATCTTCATGGGCCCCGGGCGAAACCTGAAGCTGGCTGCCCCGGTTGTCGAATACGGCGGCCGAACCTGGCGGCTCGAGACCGCCGGCATGCATCCAGTGGCCATTCGCTCTCAGCCGGTCGTTGAACGCGCCAATGTCGGCCATTTCGGCTTCGGTTGCCAGCCCGGTCTCGTGGTCGATCACGGAGAGGAGAAACTGCATGCCCAATCATCCCCTGCCGAACGTAGAATCCTGCCCATGGCCGCCAACCCCGACCGCGCGAGCTACTTCCC
>CALPZT020000225.1 GCA_943328365.2 Bifidobacterium breve
TCGGCCCGAGGGCGTAGCCGAACGCTGTCACTGCGAGGGCTGCGACCGCCAGGAACTCGCCGCTGGTGACGTCCAGCCCAACGAGGGCGACGACCCCCGCGAACCCGATCCCCATCCCGAGCAGCCGCGACCCGGTGAGCCGGTCATCGAGACCGGTTGCCTTTGCGAGGAGCGCGGTCATGATCGGCACGGTGGCGATGAGCAGGCCGGTGAGCGAGCTCGAGATGTGCTGCTCGGCGTAGGTGAGGCACCACCAGGTGAACGTCATCTCGACGATCGCGAAGGCGAAGACCCAGCGCCAGTGGCCGCGCAGCAGCCCGAACTGCCCCTTCGCGATGACGACGGGCACGAGGATGACGACCGCGAGCAGGAGCCGTCCGAACACGATCATGCCGGGGGAGAGGCTCTCGACCGAGATCTTGATGAACAGGTAGGGCATGCCCCAGATGATCGACAGGGATGCGAACAGGACGAAGCCGCGACGGGTCACCCGACTGAGGCTAGCCGGTCACGGATGCCGCCGGCATCACGCCGGTTTGGGCACGGTGATGCCGCGCTCAGCGGGCGATTGGGGGTGCGCAGCGACATCACTCCGCCCAAACCCGGGGGTGGAGGTTTGGGTGCTAGCCGAAGACCGCGTGACGTGCGGACGTGGACGGCAATGCGGCCGATGCGAGGACGACGATGACCGCAGCGACGAGGGTCGAGGCGATGCGACTCGGTGCGGTCTCGGCAATCGGCTCGCCGAGGAGCGAAAGCAGGGCCATGACGATGACGGTGATCCCTGCCACGGCGATCGTATAGTCGACGGCGAGGTACACAACCGCGACGAGGGAGCCGAGGCCGACAGCGATAGCGAGGCCATACCCGCTGATGCCCAGGCCGTCGATGATCACGATTGCCAGCGCCGTGCCGAGAATCGTGCCGGCGACGCGCGAGAGCACGCGGGTGGCCATGCCGGAGGTGTCTGGCCGGCTGAGCCAGGCGACGGTCATCGGGATCCAGTACTGATGCGGCCAATCGCTCGTGTGACCGATGGCGCTCGCGATCACCATCGCGACTGCCAGGCGCGCGCCGTGGCGGGCGAAGTCGTCGCGGCGCTGGGCGTGGGCCCTGATCCGCGCCCGCATGGATGGCAGGTCGTCCTCGCGTCCGCGGAGGAGCTGACGATTGCGCAGGAGGACGGGAATGAGGAGTGCCGCCATCTGGATGAGGGCCCCGAGGCCGACCAGGGCACCTGACTCGAGCGATCCGATGCCGGTGTCGGGAGTGCCTGCATAGATCGCGTACGTAACAAGGGTGAGAACGCCGACGAGCACACCGCGGGGCCCGAGGGTGCCGGCGAACCCGCAGGCAGCGGCAACAAGTGCGACCACGGCAAGTTCGGCGACGCCCACATTCGACATGAACCCGCCGAGTATCGCTGCGAGCCCGACCCACAGTCCCGTCCAGAGCATGATTCGCCACCGATGCCCGGGCGCCTCGCTGATCCCGCCGAGTCCGGTGAAGAGCGATCCGACGGCGAGGGGAAAGGCGGCGGCCGGCTCGCCGAACCAGAGTGCCAGGCCCGTGAGCCCGCCGACGACGGAAGCCACGACGATCGGTCGGCGCCACGAGAGAGACGTCACTCGGAGAGGGGCGGTCCCGAGGATGACCCTCTTCATCATCGATCGCATGAGGGCATCCTGCCGAATGCCGGTGATGTCAGAGTGCCTCGGTAGGCTTTGGGCCTCATGACTGCGCACACCGAACGCCCAGACGAGCCCGCCGGCTACGACTTCGAGTCGATCCAGGAGCGGTGGCTCCCGGTATGGGACGACATCGCCCCGTTCCGCTCCGGCCGTGCCGATGACCCGCGTCCGAAGAAGTACGTCCTCGACATGTTCCCGTACCCCTCCGGCGACCTGCACATGGGCCACGCCGAGGCCTACGCGCTCGGCGATGTCGTGGCCCGCTACTGGGTCCAGCGCGGCTACAACGTCATGCACCCCATCGCCTGGGATGCCTTCGGGCTGCCGGCCGAGAACGCGGCCATCAAGCGCAATGAAGACCCGGTCATCTGGACCTACGAGAACATCGAGCAGCAGAAGGCGTCGATGCGGCGCTACGCCTGCTCCTTCGACTGGGATCGCGTCTTCAACACCTGCGACCCCGAGTACTACAAGTGGAACCAGTGGTTCTTCCTCCAGATGTTCGAGCGCGGCCTCGCCTACCGCAAGGCGAGCAACGTCAACTGGTGCCCGAACTGCCAGACCGTCCTCGCGAACGAGCAGGTCGTCGCGGGCCTGTGCGAGCGGTGCGACACCGCCGTCACGAAGAAGAAGCTCACCCAGTGGTACCTGCGCATCACCGACTACGCCGACCGCCTCCTCGACGACATGGCCCAGCTCGAGGGCCAGTGGCCCGAGAAGGTGCTGCTCATGCAGCGCAACTGGGTCGGCCGGTCGCGCGGCGCCGAGGTGAAGTTCGCGGTCGAGGGCCGCGATGAGCCCGTCACCGTCTATACGACGCGTCCCGACACCCTCTTCGGCGCGACCTTCTTCGTCGTTGCCGCCGACTCCGACCTAGCCGCCGAGCTCGCGGCAGGCACGCCCGCCGAGGCCGAGTTCACCGCCTACCTCGAGCAGGTGAAGAAGTCGAGCGAGATGGACCGCCTCGACTCCTCGCGGGCGAAGACCGGCGTCTTCCTCCAGCGCTACGCGATCAATCCGGTCAACGGCGAGCGCATCCAGATCTGGGCCTCCGACTACGTGCTCGCCGACTACGGCACCGGCGCGATCATGGCCGTGCCCGCGCACGACCAGCGCGACCTCGACTTCGCGCGGACATTCGGCCTGCCGGTGCGCGTCGTCGTCGATGCCGGCGAAGACCCGGCCATCACAGGCATTGCCACAGCCGACGACGGCCCGCACGTGAACTCCGGCCCGCTCGACGGCCTCGGCAAGTCCGAGGCGATCGATGCGATGCTCGCCCTGCTCGAGGAGCGCGGCACGGGCTCTCCGGCCGTCAACTACCGGCTGCGCGACTGGCTCATCTCGCGCCAGCGCTACTGGGGCACGCCCATCCCGATCATCCACTGCGCCACGTGCGGCGAGGTCGCCGTGCCCGAGGACCAGCTCCCGATCGTGCTGCCTTCGGCCGAGGGCCTGGACCTCAAGCCCAAGGGGGCCTCCCCGCTGGGCGCGGCAACCGAGTGGGCGAGCGTCCCGTGCCCGCAGTGCGGTGAGCCGGCAGTGCGCGATACCGACACCATGGATACCTTCGTCGATTCTTCTTGGTACTACCTGCGCTACGTCGACCCGACCGACTCGACCCGCGCATTCGACCCCGCGAAGGTCGCCGAGTGGCTCCCGGTCGACCAATACGTCGGCGGTGTCACCCACGCGATCCTTCACCTCCTCTACAGCCGCTTCTTCACGAAGGTTCTCTACGACATGGGTCTCGTGACCTTCAACGAGCCCTTCACCCGCCTGCTCAACCAGGGCATGGTCGTCATGAACGGCTCGGCGATGAGCAAGAGCCGCGGCAACCTCGTGCGGCTGTCAGATGAGCTCGCGGTGCACGGCGTCGATGCGATCCGCCTCACCATGGTGTTCGCCGGCCCTCCCGAGGACGACGTCGACTGGGGCGATGTCTCGCCCGGCGGGTCGAAGAAGATCCTGGCCCGCGCTTGGCGCCTTTCCGGCGATGTCACGAGTGAGGTCGGTGCGGACGTCACTGCCGGCGATCTCGCGCTGCGCAAGGCCACGCACCGGGCCGTGCATGATGCCGGGCTCGCCATCGAGTCGTTCAGGTTCAACGTCGCGGTCGCCCGGGCGATGGAGCTCGTGAACGTCACGCGCAAGGCCATCGACTCGGGCTGCGGCCCGGCCGACCCTGCCGTGCGCGAGGCTGCCGAGGCCGTCGCGATCATGCTCTCGCTCGTCGCGCCCTATACGGCTGAGGACATGTGGATGCGTCTGGGCCATGAGCCCGCTGTCGCCCTCGCGGGCTGGCCAGTCGTCGACCCCGAGCTGCTCGTCGAGGATACCGTTACCTGCATCGTCCAGATCTCCGGCAAGGTCAAGGAGCGGCTCGAGGTGTCGCCGGAGATCAGCGAGGCTGATCTTCGCGAGCTCGCGCTCTCCGCACCGGCGATCGTGAGTGCCCTCGAGGGCCGCGCCCTTCGAACGGTGATCGTGCGGCCGCCCAAGCTCGTCAATATCGTTCCGGAGTAACGGCCGTGAGCGGTGTCATCGAACTCTCGCGCGATGATGCA
>CALPZT020000226.1 GCA_943328365.2 Bifidobacterium breve
CCCAGGACTTGGCGAGTAACGACTCCTCCTGGATCACGATGTCCAATGCGCTCTACGACCCCAAGAAGGGCCATGAGCTGTACGAGACCTACTTCGATCAACTCGTCTACTACGACGAGGCTGGTCTCGATGGGGTTGCTGTGAACGAGCATCACCAGACTCCCTATGGACTCATGCCGTCGGCGAATGTCACCGCGGCCATGCTCGTCCCGCGCACAAGGGGCACGATTGCAGTGCTTGGCAATGCGATTCCACTCCACGAGAACCCCCTGCGGATAGCCGAGGAGATCGCCTACCTGGATGTTGTCTCAGGTGGTCGAATCATCAGTGGCTTCGTGCGTGGCATCGGTGCGGAGTACCACAGCATGTCGATGGATCCGAGTGTCAGTCGCGATCGCTTCTACGAAGCGCACGATCTCATCATCAAGGCCTGGACGGAACCGGGCCCCTGGGAATGGTACGGACGCCATTACAAGTTTCGCTATGTCAACCCATGGCCACGGCCCTATCAGCAGCCGCACCCGCCGATCTGGAGCCCGTCACAGGGCAGTAGCGAAACGGTCGAGTGGGCGGCTCGAAACAAGTACACCTACCTCCAGACCTTCAGCGACACGAAGAGCAGTGAGCGGATCTTCGGTGATGTGCGTGAGGCGCATGAACGCCTGCACGGCGTCGTCATGCCGGAGTTGATTGGCTGGTCGGTCCCGGTCTATGTGGGTGATACCGATGCTGAGGCACTGGCTGAGGCCAAGCCGCATATGGAGTATCTCTTCAACGATGTGCTGAGAATGACCAAGGACCAGCTCTTTCCAGCCGGCTACCTCACTGTTGAGTCGACCTCGCGTGTGATGAGTGCCAAGGCAAAGGGCTTGGGCACGGGACGCAAGTCCTGCGAAGACCTTATGGAGGCAGGAATCGTCATCGTGGGGAGCACGAATACCGTCCGAGACATCATGGTGGATCGCCAGAAGCGATTCGGCTTCGGCAACTTCAGCGGGATCTTCCACTTCGGCACCCTGCCCGACGACCTCTTCCGATCGAGTGTCAAGCGGTTCGTCGACGGCGTCATGCCGGCAATCAAGCATCTCGGCGCCCCAACCGGCGCCTCACCATCAGCATCGCACCTTCAAGAGAAAGCGAGTTAACGATGTCAACACCACAGATAGATCGACGCTCATTTCTGCTGGCATCATTGGCCGCGGGTGGAGCAGCTGCGGCTCTCCCGCTGCTGTCGGGTTGCTCCACTGCCTCGCCGGGGGGTGGAGTGGCGAGTGCCAGTGCCATGGCCTCAATGACAGCCGGCACACCGAAGCGTGGGGGTCTCCTCCGCGTCGGTCTAGGTGGAGGCGGACCGCAGGAGACTGCAGATGCGCACATCGGCATCCTGGCCAATTCCGACCTTGCCCGTTCATTGAACCTCTACGCCACGCTGTTCAAGCGCGATCCAGCAACGCTGGCGCTCCTCCCCAGTCTTGCCGAGTCGGCTGAATCAGACCCGGCAGGATCGACGTGGACTGTTCGCATGCTTCAGGGCGCTGAGTTCCACAACGGGAAGCCCATAACAGCGGATGACCTGATCTTCTCCGTGCAGCGGATCTTCGAACTCAAGGGTGCGGTCGCCGAACTCATGCCCTGGGTTGACCCGGCTGGCATGAAGGCCCTTGATAACAGGACCGTTCAGTTCACCCTGAAGTCGCCGACGGCGATCTTCAAAGAGCCGTTCGCCATGATCGCTTCGGGTATCGTCCCGGTCGGATATGACCCGGCGAAGCCGGTCGGATCCGGTCCATTCGAACTCAAGGCCTTCACGCCGGGTGAGTTGACTTCGATGAAGCGCTTCGAGAACTACTTCGGCAATGTGTGGCTTGACGAGCTCGATTTTGTCTCGTTCAACGACGACGCTCCACGCATCAATGCTCTCTTGGCAAACCAGATCCAGGCGACTGAGGCGCTACCGCCTGGTCAGATCGCGGCGGTGCAGGCCGGCGGCAATATGCAGATCATCGAGTCCAAGAGCGGGGCGACTCGATTCTTCGCCATGGCGGTTGACGAGGATCCCTTCACCGACGTTCGAGTTCGTCAGGCCATGCGGTTGCTCGTTAATCGGCAGCAGATGATCGACCAGGCACTCGCCGGTTATGGGCAGGTGGGCAACGACCTGTTCAACATGTACGACCCCATGTACGACGCCGAACTCGTTCGGGAGCAGAACATCGAAGAGGCAAAAAGCCTACTGAAGTCGGCTGGCCAGTCGAATCTCACCGTCGAGCTCGCCACGGCCCCCTACATCGCAGGGACAGTCGAAGCCTCACAGGTGCTGGTCCAGCAGGCGAAGGAGGCAGGTGTCACGGTCAACCTCAAGAAGATGGATCTCCCTGCCTATTTTGAGGGCTATGGCAAGTGGCCGTTCTCTGGTGACTTCTTCAACGCGAATGAATACTTCATTCAAGTTGGTCTCAATCAGTTGCCGACGAGTACCTACAACATCACGCACTTCAACGATCCGGAGTACAACGCCCTGTACAAGAAGGGTGTGGCCGAGCTCGATGAGGCGAAGCGCAAGGACATCGCGGATGAAATGCAGCGCATCGAATTCGATCGCGGCGGCAACCTCGTGTGGACGTATGCCACGGTGGTCGATGCTGTTGCTCCGGGTGTCAATGGATTCGTGCCTGATAAGTACGGACTCCCACTGACCTCCTACGACTTCGCGCGAGCCTGGCTTTCGTGACGAACGCTGATTCCGCGCTCACGAGTCGCGTTGGCGTTCGCGCTGGCGGAGTCAGGAGATCCCCTCGCCGATTTGTCGCGCCCTGGTGGGTGCGGCGAATCGGCGGGGGATTCTGCACGCTTATAGCCGTATCGATACTGATCTTCCTCGCGACCCAGGTGCTCCCGGGGGATGCCGCCAAATCGATTCTGGGCCGCGACGCCACCCCCGAGCGCCTGTCAGCCCTTCGAGCCCAATTGGGCTTGGATCGGCCTGCCATCGAGCAGTACCTCAGCTGGGCAGGCAACTTCCTGACGGGGGATTTCGGCCAATCCCTTGCGAACGGACGAAATGTTGGAGAGGTACTCATCCCCAGGGCAACCAACACATTGGCCCTGGCCCTATGCGCGATTGCAATCGCGCTACCGGTGAGCATTCTCCTCGGCAGCCTGTCCGCAGCGCGGCGCGACGGGCCCCTTGATCAAGGGATCGTTGTCACCAGCCTGACCTTCAATGCTCTCCCGGAGTTCGTGATCGGTCTCGGGCTCGTGGTGATCTTCTCAACAGGTCTGTTCAAGGTCCTCCCTGCAGTATCGCTCTTTCCTCCCGAGGAATCAGCCTTCTCCAACCCAATGGCCCTCGTGCTTCCCACCCTGGCCTTGGTGTTGGCAATCTCTCCATACCTCATTCGACTCGTCCGAGCATCGCTCATTGACGCACTCGACTCTGAATACGTGCTGACAGCTCGACTACGGGGTGTCCCGGAGAGACGCATCATGACCCATCACGCACTCCGCAACTCGATGACTCCCGTCATTCATGGCACAGCATTGTTGCTCGCATACCTGGCCGGCGGCATCGTCGTCATCGAATACGTCTTCCGCTTCCCGGGACTGGGCGGCCTTCTCCTCGAGGCGGTCTCATCACGAGATCTCCCACTCATCCAAGCGACGGCACTGCTCCTCGCTGCGCTCTACGTCGTCGTGAACTTGGCCGCCGACCTCCTCGTTGTGAGGCTGACGCCGCGACTTCGGGGAGTCGGTGCATGATGTTCAAGGGCGGTGGACCGTCAGCCGAACAGCGACCCCGATCAGCCTGGTCGCTCACGTTGCGTACCGCGATCCGCCAGCCGAGAACTCAGGCTGGAATTCTCCTGACCGGATTCGTGGTGGCGCTCGCCCTCTTCGGTCCGCTCCTCAGTTCGGCAGACCCGAATGCCTTCGTGGGGGCACCCTTCCTGGCCCCGAACGGATCGGCACTTCTTGGTACCGATTTCCTTGGCCAAGACGTACTTCAGCGGGTCATGCACGGCGGTGCGACCCTGCTTTGGATGTCCATTGTTGCGACGTGCCTGGGGGTGCTCATTGGGCTGGTGATCGGGATGATCGCCGGCTACAGCAGAAAGAGCGTGGATGGGACCTTAATGTGGTCCATGGATGTCATCCTTGCCTTTCCGCAGATCGTTCTCGCCGTCGTCTTCATTTCCATGCTCGGACCACTGCCCTGGCTTATCGTTCTCGTCGTTGCGCTCACGCATATTCCGCG
>CALPZT020000227.1 GCA_943328365.2 Bifidobacterium breve
AGGGAGGCGGGCAAGAACGCCGCCGTGAAGCTGTTCCACGAGCCGAAGCTGGCCTTCCGCGAGCTGGGCCGGCGCATGCACGAGCGCGGTTCGATCGCCGATCCGATGGACATCTTCATGCTCCTGGATTCCGAGCTCGACGACTTCCTCGCCGATCAGTCCGGCTGGAGCGCGACCCTCGCGCAGCGCTCGGTGGATTTCGCGACCCTGAGAGAGCTCGACCCGCCGTACGTCGTCATGCACGGCCAGCCGATCCCTCCGATCAGCGAATGGCCGAGGAAGGGCGTGGCCAGCGGGGCCGCCGAGCCCGTCGGCACGGCGATCAAGGCCGTCGCGGGCTCACCCGGCAAGGTCACGGCTCGCACGCGCATCATCACCGACCTCTCGCATGCCGATGAGCTGGAGCCCGGCGAGATCCTCGTCTGCATGACCACCGACCCCTCCTGGGTTCCGCTGTTCATGATCGCGAGCGCGGTCATCTGCGAGATCGGTGCGCCGGGCAGCCACGCGGTCATCGTGAGCCGTGAGATCGGCGTGCCCTGCGTCGTCTCGCTCCTCGGTGCAAGCCACAAGCTGCCCACCGGAACCCTCGTCGAGCTGGACGGATCGACCGGAACCGTAACGGTGGTCGAATCCGCCTGACATGACGGTCATCAGCCCACCGGAGTCCCCGGAACCGCCGTTCTCCGTGCGGGAGCCGTTTCTTATCGGCTCTCGCACGGCGACGAGGATCACCCTCGTCCGACACGGCCAGCAGCAGTACCCGGTAAGCGATGTCTTCACCCATGGGGACTGGGTCGATCCTCACCTTTCCGATATCGGACGACAGCAGGCGGCGGCCGTCGCCGCGGCCCTGTCTGCGCGGCCAATCGATGTCCTCGTGTCAAGCACGCTGTCGCGGGCAATCGATACGGCGGCGGCCATTGGCGAGCCGCATGGGCTCACGCCAATCCAGATGCACGAACTGCGCGAGATCGAGTCCTATCGCGATATCGCCGGCGACGAGAATCCGGCTGACCTCATCCCGGAGGCCGAGTGGCTCGATCGCCAGAGCCGGTTCCGGCTCGAGCGCCGCTGGGATCTCATGCCCTTCGGCGAGCCCGCCGCCGAATTCCGGTCGAGGTGCCTGCTCACGATCAATGGTCTCGCCGACGCCCACCGCGGCAAGCACATCGTCATCGTCGCCCACGGCGGCGTCATCAACGCCTACCTCAGCGACGTCCTCGGCACCGACGAGGACATGTTCTTCCTGCCGACCCACACCGCGATCAGCCGAGTTGTCCTGAACGACGAGATCAGGGTGATCCGGAGCATCAATGAGCACCAGCATCTCGGCGAGAGCTTGCTCACGTATTGATTCGCGAGAGCCCCCGCGCATTGGAAGGAGCCACGCATGACCGAAGCAGTTCCCGAGTACAAGGCAGCGCTCGTCTTCGAGGCTGTCGATCGAGAGAGCGCCCTCGACATCATGGCCCGGCTCATCGAGCATCGGCGCAATGGCACGACCGACCTCGCGGACGAGCAGCGCCGTGAGCCGATCGCGAACTATCTCGACCATGACCTGTGGGAGCGGGAGATCAAGGAGATCTTTCACGCGATCCCGCTGCCGGTCGCGACATCGGCCGAGCTGCCGAGCGTCGGCGACTTCAAGGCCATGCGCGTCGTCGGCCGAGAGATCGTCATCGTGCGGGCGAAGGACGGCACGGTCAACGCGATGCTCAATGTCTGCCGGCACCGGTCGATGAAGCTCGTGCCCGAAGGCTGCGGCAGCGCGCGGCGATTCACGTGCGGCTACCACTCATGGACCTACGACACCGACGGCCTGCTCACCGGCGTGCCGGGGGAGGACACCTTCGGTCCGGTCGACCGCGAGGAGAACAGCCTCGTGCGTCTGGCTTGCGATGAGCGAGCCGGCATCATCTTCGTCTGCCTGACCCCCGGCCGTGAGATCGACCTCGATGCATGGCTCGGCGATGCACTGCCGCTGCTCGAGCAACTCGGGCTCGACAAGACCCATCACTTCTCAACGCGCGAGCTTGCGGGGCCGAACTGGAAGGTGACCGTCGACGGGTACCTCGAGGGATACCACTTCTCCTCGCTGCACGCGAACACCGTTGCACTCACGAATTACAGCAACATGGCAGCCTTCGACTCCTATGGCCCGCACATGCGGCATGTGTTCGCGCTCAAGTCCATCGATCGATTCCTCGACCTGCCTCGTGACGAATGGGAGCCCGCCGAGGCCCTGGGCCTCGTCTACTGGATCTTTCCCGGCATGGCGATCGCAGGGGGCTGGCGCGAGCGCACCGTCGTGTCGATCATGCTCCCGGGGGATTCGTGGGCAGAGTCGATGACCCGGCAGACCGTGCTGCTTCGGCACGCACCGCAGACTCCCGAGGAACTCCTCGAGGCCGAGCGAACGGCCGAGTGGTTCTATGCGGCGTTCCGTGATGAGGACTACACGGCGCAGACCGAGGTCATGAACGGCCTTTCCTCTCTCGCTGACAAGGACATGCTCATCGGGCGCAACGAGCCCGGCGTGCAGCATGTTCACGCGACCATCGATCGACTTACTTCATAGCCTGCCCACTTACCGTCCGGAACTCCTGACAGTTGGCCCGAAGGAGTGGCAGACTGTCGCTGCGCACCGGGCGGTCCTGCCCGCGCGCCCTGCGCCGAGTCGCAGCCGATGACCTGCGCTTGTCGCAGCTGATGAGAGGAAGCCGATGTCCGAGAAGGCCTGGATCATTGACACCGAGCCGAGCAAGCGTTTCCCCGTCTTCACCCGCCTGAACGCGGCCGACGTCATGCCCGAGCCGATCACGCCGCTTGGAGCCTCGATGTGCTGGAAGCCGATGGTGCTCCCGGGCTGGGCCTCGGGATACGTGCAGGATGCCTGCTTCACCTCCGATGAGATGGTCGAGGAGTCCTCGGTCGCCGGCTTCCTCTACGGGTACCTCTACATCAACCAGAGCTCGGTTCGCGTGCTCGGCATTCGCAAGGGCATGACCTGGGAGCTCATCGACCAGATGTTCTTCAACTCGCCCGGCGCGCCGGCCCACGTGGCCTCCGAGACCGATGCGAACGAGGCCCTGTCGGCGGCAGCGCCGGCCCGCTCGGGCTGGGTGCTCACGACCACGAACTTTCCGGAGGTCGAGGAGGACGAAATCCTCGCCGACCGGATCCGCAATGAGCGGCCGAACCTCAAGGGCCTGAGCAATCGTGCGCTCATCGCCCGCGCCCGCTCCGTCATGCCCTACGAGCGCCTCGCCTGGCGCTCGGAGCAGATGGGCTCCTCCAATGCGGCCCTCGGCCCGGCCGTCGCCGGCATGATGCTCGGCGACAAGGCACACCTGCTCGTCACGATCCTCGGCCACGCCGGCGAGGTCGAGTCGGCAGCGCCGACCTACGCAGTTTGGGCGCTCTCGCGCACCCTGCGCAATGACCCGAAGACCTCGGCGTTGTTTGACCAGGGACTCGCTGCGGTCGAGGCCGCCTATCCGACGGCTCACGGCCAGTTCTGGTCAGAATTCGGTGCGTTCATCTCCGAGTTCGGCTACCGCGGCCCAAGCGAGTGGGATCTCGGCACCGACTCGTGGGAGTCGAAGCCCTCACTGGCGCTCGCTCTCGTCGATCGCATGCGCCAGCTCGGCGATGAGGATTCGCCCCATGCCAAGCAGGCGGCGCATGCCGGTGCCACCGATCGGGCGATGGCCGAGGCCACCGCTGGCATGGATGCCGCGACCGAGAGTGCCTTCCGCGGTGCCATCGCCTCGGCACGCCGGTTCGCCGGCTGGCGCGAGAGCGGCAAGTCCTCGTGCATCAAGATCATGAATGAGGCCCGCATGGCGCTGCTCGAGCTCGGCTACCGACTCGAGGCCGATGGCGTGCTCGACTACGCCCGGCAGATCTTCATCGCCCTCGACGAGGAGCTCGACGCTCTCGCGCTCGGTGGCACGGATTCGCTCAAGGCGACCATCCGCGCGCGCGAGAAGGGCTGGAAGGAGCTGTGGGAGCTCGAGGTTCCGATGTTCATCGACACCTCGAAGGGCATCCCGCCGATCTCGTCCCTGCCCCGCAAGGGTGATTCGCAGGCGGCTCGTGCGTCGGTGGGCGACGTGCTCACCGGTGCGGCCGCTTCGCAGGGCATCGTCGAGGGCAAGGTCCGGGTCGTCCTCGGCACCGACAGCATCTCGGACTTCCAGCCGGGCGAGATCCTCGTGGCGCCGCAGACC
>CALPZT020000228.1 GCA_943328365.2 Bifidobacterium breve
CGAGTGATGATTCTCGTGAGCGAGGTTGCAGCCGACTATCGCATCGTGCTGAGCGGGGAGGGCGAAGACATCAAGGATTCATGCGCCTGGCAGCGCGGTTCGGGGGCAGCGCGACCGATCACCCGCTCGTCGTGAGACAAGGATTGCGTGGGATGGCGCACTACGCCCAGGAGCGTTGAGGTAGTGGCAGTGGAGGCGAGGCAACTGACAGACCTCAGAGGTAGCGTCTGAGCATGCATTCGACACCGGCTCAAGGGTCGCTGGACCCCTCACCGCCCGCCGACTACCCCGGTTGCCCCGTTACCGTCGAAGTCGCACTCTCACAGGGGCGAGTCCTGCGCAGCCCGCGCTGGGGACTTGGCGATGTGTTCATCATGCTCGGCGCGACCGTGCTCGTCGGGTTCGTGGCGTCGAGCCTGATCGAGGGTGCCGGGGCGACGCTTGGAGTGACGGTCATCATCGGCGGGCTCCTGGGCTGGGCAAGTCTGGCGGGTTGGCCACTGCTCATCACCCGGCTGAGGGGCAATGGGCCACGGATTGACCTTGGGCTGCGGTTAACGTGGCACGAGTTCGGATGGGGGGTTGTGACCGGCATCCTCGTCCTCGTCCTCGCATCTATCCTCACCCTCATCAGCACTGCGATATTCGGAACATTCGACTCCGCCGCGGGTGAGGCCGCGCGCGAGATCGTCACCGAGGGGAACCAGCTGACGGTGGTGGCCTTCGCTCTCATGCTCATGGTCGGAGCGCCGATCGCTGAAGAACTGGCCTTTCGGGGGCTTCTCTTCGCTGGCCTGCGTAAGCGGGGCGTCCGGCCCGTATTGACCGTCGTGATTACGGCTGTCGCGTTCGCCCTGTTCCATTTTGAACCCATGCGACTGGGCATCCTCATCGTGATCGGCCTCGTCCTTGGCGTGGCTCGGGCTCGAAGCGGATCACTGGGGGTGTCGATCGTGGCGCATGCGGTGAATAACGCTCCCGGAGCCGTTTTCATCATCCTTGGGCTGCCGGGGTGACACGATACGTCCATGAGCATTCCAGCAGGCATCGCGACCCGTGGCCGGGTGCTCGTCGTTGATGACGACCTCGCACTTGCGGAAATGCTGGGGATCGTGCTCCGAGGAGAGGGCTTCGAGCCAGTCTTCTGCTCCGACGGTGCATCAGCGGTGGCGGCCTTTCGCGAAACCCAGCCGGATGTCATTCTCCTTGACCTCATGCTGCCCGGGATGGACGGAATCGATGTCTGTCGGGCGATTCGCCTTGAGTCCGGAGTGCCAATCGTGATGCTGACGGCGAAAAGCGACACGGTCGATGTGGTCGTGGGATTGGAATCCGGGGCTGACGACTACATCGTGAAGCCGTTCAAGCCCAAGGAACTCGTCGCCCGAATCCGCGCCAGGGTTCGCCGTTACGACGATGCCGGGTCCGGAGCCCTGGCCATTGGCGATGTCGTCATCGACATCGTTGGCCACACGGTTTCGCGATCCGGAGAAGTGCTTGCGCTCACCCCTCTCGAGTTTGACCTTCTCGTGTGCCTTGCGCGCCGCCCCGGTCAGGTGTTCACCCGCGAGGTCCTCCTCCAGGAGGTGTGGGGCTATCGTCATGCGGCTGACACTCGGCTCGTCAATGTCCACGTGCAACGTCTGAGGGCCAAGATCGAGCATGATCCCGAGCGCCCGGAAATCGTCCTCACCGTGCGCGGCGTCGGCTACAAGGCAGGCGCGGCCTGAGGGCAATGCACCTGCAGCATTGGACGGAGAACCTACTCGCGGGTCCGCGATGGATGCTGCGCGGATGGAGGCGCTCGCTCCTCCTGCGGGTGACGGTAACAACCTTGGTGCTCTCTGCAGTCGTCATGATGGTGCTGGGCTTCTCGCTCCTATCGCGGGTGACGACCGGACTCCTGAGTTCCAAGGACCGCATCGCAGTCGGAGAGGCCGCGGCCGGGCTTGGCGAAGCGCAGCGACTGTTGAACGCAGCCGATACCGGCCCCACCACGCCATCTCCCTCCCGCCTTGTCGACTCCGTGGTGAGCGCACTTGCCGCTCGCGCAGGATCGCCGGGTCAGTTCGACGTGTTGCTGCTGTCGTCAGGCGAAGCGGCAGGCGCCCCGGAGCGCGGAACCAACCTCGTTGCGGTTTCGAGTGTCCCGGTTGCGCTGCGAGCAGCGGTCGTGACCTCGCAGCGACAGTCATGGACCTATTCAGAGATTCGATTTCTCGACGGCCCGGCAGCGCCCGGGCTTATTGTCGGCGCTCCACTCATCGTCCCGACTGTCGGGCCTTATGAGTTGTACTACCTGTTTCCGCTCGCTCAAGAGCAGGAGACACTCGACCTCGTACGCGGCGCCGTCGTCGTGACTGGAGTGCTCCTCGTCGGGCTTCTTGCGTTCGTCGCCTGGTTCGTGACTCGACAGGTGGTTGCCCCTGTTCGAGCAGCAGCCCAGACGGCGAGCCGCTTCTCGTCGGGCTTCCTCTCCGAGCGGGTTCGCGTGAAGGGGGAGGATGATCTCGCTCAACTCGCTTCCTCGTTCAACGACATGGCGGCCAGCCTGCAACGCCAGATCAAACAGCTCGAAGGGCTGTCGAAGGTGCAGCAAAGGTTCGTTTCCGACGTATCGCATGAACTTCGGACGCCGCTGACGACCATTCGCATGGCAGCCGACGTGATGTTCGAGGATCGCTCGAGCTTCGATGCCCCGACCGCGCGAGCCGCTGAGCTCCTTCAGGCGCAGTTGGACCGCTTTGAATCCCTCCTCGTGGACCTACTCGAGATCTCGCGCTTTGACGCAGGTGCGGCAATGCTCGAAACCGATCACGTCGATGTTCGAGAACTCGCACGTCGAGTCATTGAGCGCGCGCAACCGATAGCGAACCGGGTGGGTATCGACATCAGGCTGGTCGATGTCGATCCGGTCGATAATGAAGTGGCGGTCGCGCGCGATGCCGGACCGACCTCTGAAGATGAACAAGGAGGACTCGAGACACGGTTCCTTGTCAACGGAGACGCCCGGCGTATCGATCGCATTGTTCGAAACCTCATCGACAATGCCGTCGAGCACGGCGATGCTCGCGGCGTTGATGTCGAAGTAGGGCAGAACGAGCAGTCCGTGGCCGTGACAGTTCGGGACTTCGGCGTCGGCCTGCGCCCGGGCGAGTCATCGCTCGTGTTCAGCAGATTCTGGCGCGCCGACCCTGCTCGTGCGCGCACGACCGGCGGAACCGGGCTGGGACTGTCGATTTCACTGGAGGACGCCAGGCTGCATGGCGGTTGGCTCGAGGCGTGGGGTGAGCCTGGACGAGGAGCCTGCTTCAGGCTCACACTTCCTCGGCAGGTGCGTGGCCCGTTGGGGGTGTCGCCGCTGCCGCTGAGCGACGTGCAGGAGCCGGGCGAGAGTGTTGCTGAGACACATGGTTTTGCTGGGGGCGTGAAACAGGAACGCCGAGGTTCAGCGGCGGCTGGCTTTGAGCCCACTGGCTCTCGGCCGCAGGACTTCCTCCCGAGCGGGTTCGGCCAACGGAGGTTCGCGAGAAACGGGGTCGAGTCGAAGGGCTCAGCGCGGACTGGCGTCGATCAGACTGAAGTCGATCAGACTGGCCCCGCGTTCATGCGCGAAGCTGACACCTCACACGGGATCCAAGATCAGCGAATGATCGATCCCTATCTTCCCGGCGGGTTCCCTGTACCCGAGGCGGAACGCGACGGCGCGGAGAGGCCGGATTGATGAGTGAAGCTCAGCGCTCTCACAGGATATTGGCTGGCACGGTCTCCCTCATGTTCGTCGTCGTCCTGGCCGGCTGCGGAACCATGTCCTCCTCAATCGTTGCTCAGGTACCGACCTCTGGTCCTATCCAGCAGGGTGAGCAGATTTCCACGAACCGCGAAGATCAGTTCATTCGTGTCATCGCCCGTGGGCCCGTCGCGGGGATGACGTCCTCGGAGATCGTCCAGGGATTTCTTGACGCCTCCGCATCCTTCGATGGGGACCATGCCGTCGCTCGCCAATACCTGACTGACGAGGCGAACCGGCTCTGGGAGCCGTCCACGGGAGTCGCGGTTTACGAAGGTGCCGGCGAGCTTGCGGCTTATGGATACGAGGTGACGTTCAAGGCGAGTGAGGCGGGGCGCATCTCCGCAATCGGTCATTACGACGTCGCGGCGCCAGGGACCGAGCTCAAGGGGGCCTTCGCCCTGGTCAGAGATCAAGGGGAGTGGCGGATCGACAGGGCACCGAC
>CALPZT020000229.1 GCA_943328365.2 Bifidobacterium breve
ATTCGCCGAGTGGGTGCGCACCCGGGATTGACGCTTGGGCTCGACGGGTACCTCGCCGACTCCTGACCGAAGGGCTCCCCGGTCGCAAGCGCAGCGCGATCCTGCGATCGCGTGCTGAGACTCGCGATGCTTGAGGCATGACCAGCGCCCGTGACCTCGCATCATTGTTTCAGGGATGAGATGACCTGAACGTGTATCGCCTGACCAACATGTTGGTCGCTTGAGCCGGATACTGGACGAAGCGACGGGGAGAGGTGGCGACGGGGAGAGGTGGCGACGGGGAGAGGTGGCTAGCGGTGCTCGCCCCAGCGCTGGAGGCTCAGCTTCGCCATGTCGTATGCCTCTGAGCGTCCGAGTAGGTCGATCGACCGCCTGCTGATGTGGGTGCTGAACCTCCGGCCACTGCGCAGCGTCACGATGACGAGCCCTGACTCGTCCATCACCTCGCTCACGTCGCTCCATCGCGCCGAGTCGGTGCGCAGGAGCCGCTGCACGGCGATCCCGGCATCGTTGACGTAGGTCCCGATGCTCCAGGATCTCAAGAGCAGGACGAGGAAGGTGGCGATGAGAGCAGCCACCGGGATGAGCAGGGGCCAGGAGGTGCCGATGGCTGCGGTGAGGGCGGTACCGGTGAGCAGGGTAAGCCCGACGGTGCCCGCGACGAGTATCGCGATGCGTAGTGGGCCTCTGCCCGGCACGCGTACGAGCCGTACCTGCTCGTACGCGTCATCGACTGGCGCGTTCGGGTCGGGCTGAGGCCAGAGGAATCCGAAGATGGGCCGGCGATGCTCCCTGTTCATTCGGCAAGACCCGCTGCACGCAGCAGCCCAGCGGTGATTGCCGCGACAAGGATGACGACGAGGAAGGGCGCACGAAGCACGAGTGCCACGATAGCGGCGGCGAGTCCGGCAAGGCGGGCATCGACGGCGACCGCTTGCCCGGCAGCGAAGGTCTGGACGATCACGAGCGCGGCGAGGAGAGATACCGGCAGCAAGCCGGCGATGCTTCGGACGATCGGACGGTCCAGGGTGCTCGCCGGAAGGATGAAGCCGATGAGCTTCTCTACGTAGGTGCCTGCCGCGCCCAGCAGGATCGCCATCCAGATCATGCTCGCCTCCAGGCCCAGGTACCGGCGGCAACGGCAACGAGCGCTGACCCAAGGACCGGCACGCCGGGAGCGGTGAACGGGATGAGCGCGAGCGCGACGAGGCCGCCGGCACCGGCCACGGCCCAGGCCAGTCGGTCCTTGAGCCGCGGCCAGAGAAGTGCCATGAATCCGGCGGGGATAGCGGCGTCGAGGCCGAGAATCTCAGGCTCTGAGAGCATCGATGCTCCGAGGGCTCCCAGGCACGTGCCGATGTTCCACAGCACGAAGACCGAGATTCCAGTGGCCCAGAATGCCTGCCGGCTCGCGGGGACGGTGTCCTCATTGGCGACCGCCATGGCGGTCGATTCATCGATCGTCAGTTGTGCTGCCGCGAGCCGACGCCAGCCGCGCACCTGAAGGGTCGGTGCCACATGAAGTCCGTACAGGCCGTTGCGGGCGCCGAGGAACCAAGCGGTGAGGACTGCGGCGGCGATGCCCCCTCCTGCGCCGAGGACTCCCACGAGGGCAAATTGCGACGCTCCGGTGAACATGAAGACGGAGAGGGCTTGGGCCTGCCATATTGTGAGTCCGCTGGCAATGCTGATGGCCCCGAAGGACAGGCCGTAGGCGCCGGTTGCTATCCCGATGCCGAGGGCATTGGAGCGAATGGCACGACGTCTGGCTGGGGGGAGTTCCACATGCGGCAGGGTGCCACAGCCGCACCGCCGGCTCGCGAGCAGTCCTCGGTCGAGCGCCCTGGCTTGGGCCCGGGGGCTCGAGCCGTTGATCGGGCCTGGGCTGTCGTCTCCCGGCTGCCCCGAGCCCGACGCCGCGGGCCGAGGCTCTCGCCTGTCGCGGGAGTGCGACGCGGCCTCGCAACGCTCGGGCTGGTCTGGGAGGGCTTGTGGCTGCTGCCTGACCCGACTCTTTGGCCCACCAATCAGGAGTCTGCGACGGCATCGATCCTCGTCGGCGGGGTCTTCGTCTCGTGGTTCGCCGTTGTCCTCACCGGGGTTGGGTCGTGGGCCAGCCTTCGCCAGCGGTTCGTCGCCCAGGTGACGAACGTAGCCCTGCTCTTCGCCGCTGCGCTGGTCCTCCTTCACGAAGCACAGATCGGGGGCACAGCGGGCTGGCAGCCTGGGGCATCCCTGCTGAACCTTGCATGCGCCCTCACCGGGCTCCTGCTCGTCATGTGGGTGGCCATCCCGATCGTCATCGTTGCGGTGTTCGTCGAGTTCGGACTCCTCATGGCGGACCTGCCCGAGCTGCCCGGTTCAAGCGATCGCATCAGCATGGCGCTCTACCCGCTCTACGCCATGGCCATGGGGGCGGCGTCCGTTGGCGCGAGGCTTGGGCTGTTCTCAGCCGCGCGGAGGTCTGAGGCCGCGCGGGCGGCGCTCGAGCAAGCCGAGGCGCAGGCGCAGGCGCTGCGCGGGCTGCAGCGCCGGATGACGGAGCAGCAGCGACTCCTGCACGAGACGGTTCTCAATACGCTGACGGCGATCGCGCGCGGTGGCGTCGCTCATTCGAGCGACATCGGCTCCCGGATCCGTGCGAGATGCACTGAGAGTGCGCTTGTCCTTCGCACACTGGCCTCGGCAGACTTCTCGATCCCGTCGATGGGAAGCCGGGATTGGGCAACGGATCTTGGTGCCGACATCCAACCGCTTACGGATTCGGACGTGCACGTTGAATTCAGGGTGAATGCCGGTGCACACCGTCTCCCTGACGATGTCTACGGCGCCATGGTGGCGGCAGCACGGGAGGCACTGGCAAATGTCGCGCGGCATGCCAACGCAGATTCCGTCACCCTCGACGTCTCGGTGGCGACCGATCCCCGTGCCCGCAGGCAGACCTGGACGGTCGAGATCCGAGACGACGGCAGCGGATTCGACCCCCGCACCGCTGCGCGGAGATTCGGATTGAGCACGGCGATCGTTCAGACAATGGACGATGCTGGTGGCGAGGCACGGGTTGTGTCGTCCATCGGAGACGGGACCTGCGTGACCCTCACGTGGAGCACCGCTCGCGAATCCCGGGCGTCGATCGCACTCGGCGATTCGGCGACAAGCGTCAATGCTCTCGGATCGCCTGTCCTTCTCTCCTTCGGCGTATTCAGTCTCGTCTCGATGCTCCTCACGATCTCCGGGTACGAGCATCCGCCGGTTGCCGTCGCTGGCTTCTGCGTCGCGCTCGTGTGCGGAAGCCTGCTCATATGGTTCGGCCGTGCCGGGACGCTGCCCCCGATCGTTGTCGCTGGAGTCTGCATCGCGGCCCCGCTCGTCTATCGGCTGCAGATCATCGGGCTCGGATCGGGGGACCAAAACCCCTGGTCGGACTGGTCCTCCGAGGCGATCGTCGCACTGCTGCTCATCGTCGCGGGCACGGGCCCATGGTGGGGATGGATTGCTGCGCTCGCCTCCTGGCTGCTCACTCAAGGCGACATGGTGGCCGAGCTCCTCCGCCCTGGAACAGCGGTGATCATCGCCGGTGCGCTCTTTGCCCGAAGCGTGCGGTCGAATGACCGTGCCTATGCATCCGCCATGCGGCAGCGAGTCCGCGAGGAGGCGTCTTCGGCTGACGACGAGGCGAGCATTCGCGAACTTGCCCGTCGCTATGCGGCCCTTTCCGAATCATCGGCGGCCGGGCTCCTCGAGGACATGGCCAGCGGTGCCGTCGATCCGGACTCCGCCGACACTCGTGCCGCATGCGCCTTCGAGGAGCAGTTCATCAGGACCGTCATGCGCATCGATCCGGGTGCGAGCCAGTTCCATGCCCTGTCGCTGCAGCTGGCGATCCGTGCCTATCACCGGAAAGTCGAGCTTGACGTCGATATTGCTGAGCCGCCCAGCTTGCGCCGTGGCGAGCTGCTCAACCTGCGCCTTGCGGCCAATCGCGCAATCGGCTGCGCGCTCCCTAATGCACCCGCAAGACTGAGTGCTCGGTTCGAGGGGGAGCAATTGATGGTGAGACTCGTAGCAGCGGTCGATGAAGCAGACCGGGCGATGGTCAAGGGGGTTCAAGACTTCAGCGGGATCGATTGGCATGTTGACCCCGATGATCAAACGATCATCCTCGAAGCGAGCTATGCCTGACCTGCACTCGGCG
>CALPZT020000230.1 GCA_943328365.2 Bifidobacterium breve
ACACCGTGGATTGCCATCGGCATCGCCGCGGCAGTGGTGATTATCGTCGTCGCCTTGCTCGCGCGCTGACTTCATCTCCCCCTTGTTCGACCGCTCGAAACCGACATCTCACCTTTGTATTTGAGTGTTCAACTACTTTGAGTCATACTCGAGTCATGGATTCCACGAGATCCCCGACCGTAGGCGACGATGCGGGGCGATGGCAGCCCGGTGAGTCGCCGATACCGGCACTCTTCATCGGCCACGGTGCACCGCCGCTCCTCGATGACCGGCGGTGGACCGCCGAGCTCGCAGGTTGGGCGGACGCCCTGCCGAGGCCCGCCGGGATTCTCATCGTCTCCGCACACTGGGAGCAAGCCCCGGTCACCCTGTCGGCAACCGCAGCAGCCACTCCCCTCGTCTACGACTTCTCCGGATTCGACGCCAAGTACTTCTCGATGACCTATCCGACGCCCGACGCATCAGCCCTTGCCACGCTCGTCCGCTCGGTCATGCCGGACGGCCTGCCAATCCATGAGCACCCGACTCGGGGCCTCGATCACGGCGCGTGGGTGCCACTGCGCGTCATGTACCCGATGGCTGACATCCCGGTGCTGCAACTCTCCCTCCCGACGCTCGACCCGGCACGGCTGCTCGCGGTTGGAGCTCGGTTGAGGGTCCTTCGCGATTTGGGCGTGCTCGTGATCGGCTCGGGATTTCTCACCCACGGGCTGCCGTACCTCCGCGATTGGAGCCCGTCCGCCAACCCGCCCGGCTGGAGTGTCGACTTCGATCTTTGGGCCACCGATGCGGTTCTCCGCGGGGACCTCGACACCCTTGCGGATTTCAGGCACTCGGCGCCGGGGATGCCATATGCCCATCCAACAACCGAGCATTTGGCGCCACTCTTCGTTGCGCTGGGTTCGGCATCGCGCATCGGCGCGCCTGCGCAGGAGATGATCGATGGGTACTTCTACGGACTCGCCAAGCGTTCGTTCGAGGTTGCCTAGCCCAAACGTCGGAAGTGCATGCCCACCGCCGGGAGTACATGCCGGCTTCACGGGATGGCATTTTCGGCTCGAATGTTCGAGGAAGGTAAGAACTCCGTCGATTCTGCGAATGACGGAACCTTCCCGAGGGTCCCCGCGTCCAATATGCAGTCGCCGGGTGAACCCTGGTCACACGAAGGGAGCAAGCTGATGATCGAAACGACGATGCGCGGGAGCCGACTCGGTGCCGTGAGCTACGAAAATGACACCCATCTGTCCCTCGCTGAGCGACAGATGGTGCGGTACGACTGCCCTCAGGGGCACCACACCGTCATTCCGTTCTCCGTTGAGGCCGAGGACATCCCCCTTACCTGGACCTGCCGCTGCGGGCAGGAGGCCGAGGTCGTTACGCGGGCTCCAAACCTCGCCGTTCCCGATGAGCGCCCAGAGCGCCATGTGCGTACCCACTGGGACATGCTCCTCGAGCGACGAACGATCGCAGATCTCGAAGAGCTGCTGAACGAGCGGCTGGCACTTCTTCATTCGAGCGAGCTGGAACAGCGCAAGAGCGCCTAGCGTGATTCGACCGCACTCGATGGCCCGGCATCCACCGGGCCATCGCCGTTTCGCGGCCCGTTTCGCGGCCCGGAACCTGCCCCAGGGCGCGTGTCGTCGACATTGATGACCGTGCCCCGGATGACATCGCTTGTGCCGAATGACGGGGGCCGCATGCCGCCCGCCGTCGTGGTGAAGGCCGTCACTCGCGGGCCGTAGCGGCGGCTCACTCGTCGTTGCACGGCGGGGACAAGAAGCAGGGCGCCGGCGAGATCGGTCCACAGTCCGGGAATCGCGATGAGCGCTCCCGCGAGGAAGGCGAGTGCATGCGTGCCGGCCGTGCCATCCGGCAGCCGGCCAGCGCGTGAGGCCTCGCGCATACTGCTGAAGGCTGAGCGCCCTGCCCTCGACATGATCGCGAACCCGATCGGGATGCCGGCGATGAGGACGAGGATTGTCCAGCCCCAGCCGATGAACTGGGCTACCCCGACGATCGTGATGATCTCCAGGAGCGGATATCCGAAGAACATGAGGCGCCGCTTGAAGGACATTGTCAGGTCGCCTTCGCCGCCGCACCACGCCGTGCAGGTCGGCGGCGCAGCCGAGCGAGCTTGTCGTCGACTCCCCACACGGTGACTCGCCACAAGGCCTCGACGACGATGCGCTGACTCATCTTGCTCGTGCCTGCCGTGCGCTCGACGAACGTGATCGGGACCTCGGTCACCCGCATGCCGCGCTGAACGGCTCGCCATGCGAGGTCGACCTGGAAGCAGTACCCCTGCGATGCCACTTCCTGCAGGTCGAGTGCGCGCAAGGTGCTCGCTCGAAATGCGCGATAGCCGCCGGTGGCATCGCGCAGCGGCACACCGAGCATCGTTCGCGTGTAGGCGTTGCCGCCCCTCGAGAGGATCTCGCGGCTCTTCGGCCAGTTCACGACCCCGCCGCCCGCCACCCATCGCGAGCCGAGCACTAGGTCAGCGTCGCGCAGTGCCGCGAGCAGATCGGGAAGCTGCTCAGGTTGGTGTGACCCGTCTGCGTCCATCTCGACAACGACGTCAAAATCCTGGTCAAGAGCTCGTGCGAACCCTGCCAAGTAGGCGGCTCCGAGGCCCTCCTTGCCCTGTCGGTGCATGACCTGCACGTTGGTGTCCTGCGCAGCGATGGAGTCAGCGAGCGCACCGGTGCCGTCAGGGGAGTTGTCGTCGATGACAAGCACCTGCGCCTCGGGTACGGAGGCTCGCACCCTGGCCATGATCGTCGGAAGCGTGAGGGTCTCGTTGTAGGTCGGGATGATGACCAATATCCGCCCGAGGTCGGCGAACTGAGCTCCCGTCGTCTCATTCACTCGGGCAGTCTATTTCGTCGGCGTCTGCGATCCCTGACGAGCGCGACGATACCGGCGATCACTGCACCGATTGCGAGGACGCACACGAGCGCGATGGGACCGCTGCCCAGCCGTGACGCCAGGGTCACCTGCCCGCGGAGGGCGACTTCCTCTACCGATGAGCCGACATCTTGCTCCCCCATCAAGCCAGTGGTTGAACCATTCGGCCGGATGATCGCCGAGATGCCGCTCGTTGCGGCCACGGCAACGGTCCGGCCAGTCTCGATCGCCCGCATGCGCTCGATGAACAATTGCTGCATTGGCTGGGCGGTCCCAGCGTACGTCGCATTATTCGTCTGGACGGTGACGATGCGCGCCCCGCCATTGATGATGCCTGACACGACATCGTCGTAGGCCACCTCGAAGCAGATGACATCGCCGACGGGAATCCCGCCGACGCTGAGCAGGCCGGCCCGGTCCCCCGGAATGAAGTCGCGCGGAATGCGATCGAGCCGGGAGATAAGCCCCTCGAGCTGGCGGCGGAAGGGAATGTACTCGCCGAAGGGAACCGGATGCATCTTGATGTACCGCTCCCCCGGGCCCGTGACAGGCTCCCAGACGATGCCGGTGTTCCAGACCCCATTGGGATTGCCCGGCACGTCGACGACCGCCCCCACGATGATCGGCGCGCCCACGGCCTGAGCCGCAGCCGTGATCGAGGCAGCTGCTTCGACATCGCCGTAGGGGTCGATATCCGCGCTGTTCTCGGGCCACAGGACGAAATCCGGCTGCGGAACCGTCCCGGCATCGATGCTTGCACCAAGCTCGGTGGTCTCGCGCACGTGGTTGTCGAGAACGTCGCGACGGACGTCCATGCCGCCCATGCCTGTCTGAGGGGTTCCGCCCTGAACGACAGCGACGATGGCGGTTGGTGCTCCCCCCACGTCATCACCTTCGATCTGCAACGGAATAAGCCCTGGGAACACGGTGATGATCGCCGCGAAAACCGCCCACGAGGCGAATCGCAGGCGATCGCCGGCGCGATACGCGAGAATCGCGGCGACAACGGACGCACCGGCGAGTACGAGTGCGAACGTCACGCCGGCCTGCCCGAGGAGGACAGCGTGCTTTCCGTAGGAAGTGTCTGGCTGCGCGAACGCCAATCGCCCCCAGGGAAAGCCGCCAAATGGGATCGAGCCCCGAAGAGCCTCCTGGAGCACCCAAAGGGACGCAACCCAGACTGGCCAGCCGGGCAGTCTGGTGACGAGGGCGGTGCCGATGCCAAGCAGGGCGATCCATGCTGCGCAGTAGCCGGCGAGCAGGATCCAGGCATCGAAGCCGATG
>CALPZT020000231.1 GCA_943328365.2 Bifidobacterium breve
CCGCATCATGATGACCCACGAGGGCGGATACTCACCGACCTACGTGCCGCTGTGCGGGGTCACCGTGCTGTCGGAGATGTCTGGCGTGCCCGTCGATGTCGTCTCGGAGATCTACGCGGGGTTCGACACGATGCCCGAACACGCGCTAAAGCCGTGGCAGGCAGCGGTCATCGAGGAGGCGAGACTCGCTCACGGCTTGGGCTGATCGTCGGTTGAGCGGGTGTTGGCTCAACATCTTGGCTGCATATGACGACGATTGGACGGACGAACAGGCCGCATCGGCCTCACCGCCGCGATCACTGCGTGACTGGAAAAGACGGCGCAACGAGTGTGCACGCGACGCCGACTGTTGTGATCCCGCGGGCCATGAAAGGATCAGCCCATGACGACTGCGACCTTGCATACGACCCTGGGCGATATCAAGATCAACCTCTTCCAGGATCAGGCCCCCAAGACTGTCCGTAACTTCGTTGGCCTCGCTGATGGCAGTAAGGAGTGGACGCATCCGAAGACGAACTCGACGACCAACGAGCCGCTCTACGACGGCACCATCTTCCACCGTGTCATCCCCGGCTTCATGATCCAAGGCGGAGATCCCCTCGGCACCGGAACGGGCGGCCCGGGCTATCGGTTCGAGGACGAGTTCCACGGCGAGCTCACCTTCGACCGCCCATACCTGCTCGCGAGGGCGAATTCGGGCCCGGGCACGAACGGCTCGCAGTTCTTCATCACCGTTGCGCCGACGGCCTGGTTGAACCGCAAGCACAGCATCTTCGGCGAGGTTGCTGATCAGGAGTCACGCGACATCGTCGACGCCATTGCCGCCGTCCCGACCGGTGGTCAGGATCGCCCCAAGGAGAACGTGGTCATCAACTCGGTGACCATCACCACTGACTAGCGCCCCAGTGTCCGACCAACCCGAGTCGGCCGCGCCGACCTGCTTCCGGCACCCAGACCGGATCACTTACATCACCTGTACTCGGTGCGGTCGGCCGATTTGCCCCGAGTGCATGGTTGCGGCGCCGGTGGGCTTCCAGTGCTCGAGTTGTGTCGCCGGTGCGGCGAGCCTGCGCGTTGCACCGACGACCGTCGCCGGTGGCCAGTACATCGTCAAGCCGCGGGTGACATACGCACTCATCGGTCTCAACGTGGCCCTCTTCCTCCTGCAGTATCTCGGCGGGGTGAATGAGGTCGCCGGTGACTGGGGCATGTGGCCGGTGGGTATCGCGGTCGGCGGCGAATGGTGGCGACTGCTCACCGGCGCCTTCCTGCACGGTTCATTCCTGCATATTGCCTTCAACATGTACGTGCTCTTTGCCCTCGGCCCCACCCTTGAACGGGTCCTGGGGCACGTGCGCTACCTCATGCTCTACCTGATCGCCGCACTGGGCGGAGGGGTTGCCTCCTACGCACTCTCTGACATGCGCACGGTGTCGGTTGGCGCCAGCGGCGCCATCTTCGGTCTCATGGGAGCACTGATCGTGGCGGGTCGCCGCCTCAACTACGACATCAAGCAGGTGATCATCCTGCTCGGAATCAACGTAGTGATCGGATTCCTCGCCCCCGGCGTCGACTGGCGGGCGCATCTCGGCGGCCTCATCACCGGTGCCGCTGTCGCCGCGGTGTTCGTTCTCGTTCCACGGAGGCACCGAGTGCTGTGGCAAACCCTGGGCATCCTGGGCATTCTCGGTGCGCTCATGTGTGTGACGATCTGGCGGACGGTGCAGATCATGGACTTCGTGTCGCCGTTCGGCCTGACCATTAACACTTAGTGACCCACGATCGAACGAGCTCGTTGTCAACAGGTTGTCCCCAGCTGGGGATAGTTACACGGGTGTAGTTAGACCCACTTGGTGGACAAGCCGAAGCCCACGCCGATGAACGCGAAGCCAATTCCGACGTTGATGAGCGGGCTGAGATCCTTCATCACCGGAATCTGCGCCCCTGCGATGTAGTAGACGACGATGTAGGCGAGGCCGATGACAAAGCAGGCGACCATGGTCGGGGCGAGCCACGACGGTGAGCCAAGGCGGGCAACCTTGCGCTCGCCCTTCGCCTGCTCCGGGGTGTAGCGGGCTTCCTTCTTGCGTCCCTTGGACTCGGGCACGGTGCACACTCCTAAGGTCGCGTGCCCCCTCGATTCCCCGGGGACACAGTTGGTCGTCTCCAGCGTAGATTACCCGTGTGCCCCGCATCCTCGTCGTTGACAACTACGACTCGTTCGTTTTCAACCTCGTTCAGTACCTCGCGCAGCTTGAAGCTGAGATCGAGGTGCGCCGTAACGATGCTGTCACCGTCGAAGAGGCAGTCACCTTCGACGGAATTCTGCTGTCTCCGGGACCGGGTACGCCCGAGGATGCCGGCGTGTGCATGGACATCGTCCGGGAGTGCAGTGGTGTCACGCCCATCTTCGGCGTGTGCCTCGGTCACCAGGCGATCGCGGCTGCCTATGGCGCGACTGTCTCACGTGCGCCCGAACTCCTCCACGGCAAGACCTCACTCGTTCATCACCGCGGGGAAGGTGTCCTTGCGGGCCTGCCCGAACCATTCACCGCGACCCGCTACCACTCCCTGGCGGTCGAGCCGAGCACAGTGCCGTCTGTCCTTGAGGTGACAGGCACGACTGATTCCGGCGTGATCATGGCGCTTCGTCACCGGACCCTCGCTGTCGAGGGAGTGCAGTTTCATCCGGAGTCTGTGCTCACCGAGGGCGGGCACCGCATGCTGGCGAATTGGCTCGAAGCATGCGGCGACTCCGAGGCAGTGTCGAGAAGCGCTGGTCTTGCGCCGGTCGTGACGCGCGCGAGCTAAGCCGCGTTCAAGGACTTGCGACCGGCGCAGGTGTCGGTAAAGGTGCCTCACTTGGCACGACCTCGGCGGTCGGCTGCGGAGCGGGTGCCGAGTCGTCCGGGCCCGGGCCGAGTGTCGGGATGTCGGGAGGCGGCGGCGCCGTTGCGACCGTGATCGTGATGAGGGAGCCGCGAGCCAGTGGGCCACCGGCTACCGGAGCCTGCGCGATCACGCTTCCGTCGGCGTAATCCGAAGACTCCTGGTACACCACCTGCGGTTCGAACCCTGCCTGAACAATGTCGCTACGGGCCTGAGCCTCGCTCGCGCCGATCACGTCTGGGACGACGATGATGCCTGTCGAGATGGTGATCGAAATCGCTGAGCCAGAGTCGACAGCCGAACCCTCTGCCGGATCCTGGTCCAGAACGTACCCGGCGGGCTGCTCGGAATCCTGCTGCTTGATCTGGCCAAGCTGAAGATTGGCATCACTCAATGCGAGCCGCGCGGCCTCGATCGATGTGAGGCCGACGAGTTGCGGCACGGTGGCCTGCTCCTGGCCGCCGCTCACCGTGACATTGACCGACTGACCTTGCTCGAGCATTTCACCCGCCGCCGGCTGCTGGGCAATGATCGTGCCCTCTGGGCGGTCGGAGAGCTCTGGGGTCTGAGCGCCGAGCCTCAGGTCGACCTCGCCGAGAGCGGTAGCCGCCCCCTGAATGGTGAGTCCGTCGAGATTCGGCACTTGAACACGGCTGCCGCCGCTACCGCCGAACAGGAACTGCGAGATCACCACCGCGCCAACGATCGCTGCGATGACGGCAAGGCCGCTCACGGCCCAGAAGCCAAGACCACGGCCGCGTACGCCAGCCGATGAACCACCGGCGCGTCGGGCTCGGTCGCCACTGCTCAGCCCGGCCGCCTCGATGAGGGGCATGGCTTGGGTCTCGCTCAGCGAGATGGTCTGAACGGGGGCTGTCGCTGGTGAACCCGCAATGGAGCGAACGACCGCAGCACGAAATTCTGCCGCAGATTGGTATCGATCATCGGCTCGCTTTGCCAAGGAGCGCATGACAACGGCGTCGATGTCGAGTGAAACGCCGTTATCGACCTGTGATGGCGGGGTGGGCATCTCGGACACATGCTGGTACGCGATCGCGACTGCTGAATCGCCGGTGAATGGCGGCCGACCGGTGAGGAGCTCATACAGGAGAACGCCCGTCGAGTACAGATCGCTTCGAGCGTCAACAACCTCGCCCCGAGCCTGCTCAGGGGACAGGTATTGGGCGGTACCCATGACGGCTGAGGTACCGGTCATGCTGCTCTGCACGTCGTTGATCGCGCGTGCGATGCCAAAGTCCATGACCTTGACGTCGCCGGTTCGGGTGA
>CALPZT020000232.1 GCA_943328365.2 Bifidobacterium breve
CCTCTCGCGAGCAAACCGCGCGGCCCGACATCAGCGATCGCCTGCTCGATATCGGCCACCGTCTGCGGTGCGCGAACTCGTGCGAGGCTCGGAGACGTTCGACCCCAGCCAGTGAGCAACTGCTCTTCCTCTGTGGTGCGAAGCGGCGAAACTGTCGTCATCGTCACACCCCCAAGGCGCCGAGACCGAACGTGACGACCCACGCGACCGCGATGACGAGAAGTACGCGGTCACCGAGGACGGCGTCCTCGGGGGCTTCGGCCTCGCCCTTGTCGACGACGACCCCGTAGCGCAGGATCCCGAGGACGAACGGGAGGACGCTCCACTGGGCCCACGGCAGGGTCGATGGCGCCGCGGCGACCTCGAAGGCCCACAGGCAGTACGCGGTGATGGTGACCGCAGCAGCGGTCGCCCAGACGAAACGCAGGTAGCCGAGGGTGTAGCCGGAGAGGCTGCGGCGAACCGATCGCTCAGCGTCGAGGGCTGCAGCATCGGGCGACGGATGCAATGACCGCTCGAGCTCGCTGTAGCGCTTGCCGGCCGCCATGAAGAGCGAACCGAAGCCCGCAACGATGAGGAACCACTGCGAGATCGGCAGGTCTGAGGCAACCCCGCCCGCGATAGCCCGCAGCAGGAAGCCCATCGACAGGAGCGCGAGCTCGATGACCGGCTCGTGCTTCAGCCGCAGGGAGTAAGCGAGGGTGAAGACGAGGTAGATGCCGACGACCCCGGCAAGCGAGGGGCGGATCGTGAACGACAGGCCGAGGGATGCGAGGGCGAGAACCACCGCCGCGCTCCAGGCAACGCCGAGGGGGAGCTGCCCGGCTGCAATCGGGCGGAATCGCTTTGTCGGATGGTCGCGGTCGGCGGTGACATCGCGCGCATCATTGACGAGATACGTGGAACTCGAGATCAGGCAGAAGGCGACAAAGGCCCAGAGGGTCGGGATGAGGACGTCAGGCTCGAGGAGGGCTCCGGCCGCGAGTGGCGCAGCGAAGACGAGGACGTTCTTGAGCCACTGCCTCGGACGCATCGCGACGATGAGCGCGACCAGCAGGGATCGCTGGGGGAGTTCAGTCGTCACGGTCAACGCTGGCTCCAGGCTCCGAATCGCCGATCACGCGGGCGATCTGGGGGACGACAAGGAACCAGGTCACGACATGCATGACGACGAGCCAGATTCTCGTGGACCACAGGACGTCGCCCGGCTGCGTGAACGGGCCCACCGCCGAACCGAGCGCAAGCACCGTGCCGACCCAGAGGGTGATGAGGCGGGCGTGGCGTCGACCGAGGAGCAGGCTTGCGGCCAATGCTCCGAGAACAGCGAAGGCAATCGGGACGATGAGCGGCGCAATCCACGGGACCTGCGCCAGCGGATCGCCGGAACGGGTGAGGACGAGGAACGGCACCCCGGCAAGCCGGCCGATCCCGTAGATGAGCAGGCAGGCGACTCCTGCCCAACTCCCGGTGACAACCCCTGCGTAGACGAGAAAGCGAAGACGCGGGTTCGCTGCGGTGGGCGGAGCAACCGGGGTTTTCGACTGCAGCCACGGCGAACTCATGGCTCCATTCTGGTCGCTTGAGCTCCCAAGACGAAGGGAAGGGGGATGTTTGCGTTGGACTTGCACATGTTACCCGCGAGTAGCATTATTGGGCTACTGCCTAGTAGGAGGCCGCGCCCAAGCGCGGCCATGAGCGAGCGGATGACCATGGGCCACTACAAGAGCAACCTTCGCGATATCGAGTTCAACCTCTTCGAGGTATTCGGTGCCGATGACCGCATGGGCAAGGGCCCCTACGCCGAAATGGACTCGACCACGGCTCGCGACATCCTCCGCGAGGTCGAGCGCCTCGCGAGTGGCCCGCTCGCCGAGTCGTTCGCCGACGCTGACCGCAATCCTCCGGTATACGACCCGGCGGCCTGCACCGTCGTCATGCCCGAGGGATTCAAGAAGTCGTTCAAGGCGCTCATGGACGCTGAATGGTGGCGGCTCGACCTGCCCGAGCACCTCGGCGGCACCGGCGCACCGCCCTCGCTGCGCTGGGCGGCGAGCGAAATGCTCCTCGGCTCGAATCCGGGTGCCTTCATGTTCATGTCCGGCCCTGGCTTCGCCGGCATCCTCGACAACCTCGGCAATGCCGACCAGAAGCGCTGGGCCGAACTCATGATCGACAAGGGCTGGGGAGCCACCATGGTCCTCACCGAGCCCGATGCCGGTTCTGATGTCGGCGTCGGCCGCACGAAGGCGATCGACAACGGCGACGGCACCTGGCGCATCGAGGGCGTCAAGCGCTTCATCACGTCGGCTGAGCACGACATGACCGACAACATCATCCATCTTGTCCTCGCTCGCCCCGAGGGGGCTGGCCCCGGCACGAAGGGCCTCTCGCTCTTCGTCGTCCCGAAGTTCCACGTTGACCTCGAGACCGGAGCCATCGGGGCCCGCAACGGCGTCTACGCGACCAACGTCGAGAAGAAGATGGGCCTGAAGGTCTCGACCACCTGCGAGCTCACCTTCGGCGACAAGGAGCCGGCGATCGGCTGGCTCGTCGGCGACGTCCACGACGGCATCGCGCAGATGTTCAAGGTCATCGAGTACGCACGCATGATGGTCGGCACGAAGGCCATCGCCGCGCTCTCGACCGGCTACCTCAACGCCCTCGACTACGCGAAGACCCGCGTCCAGGGCGCCGACCTCACTGAGATGACCGACAAGACGGCACCCCGGGTCACGATCACCCACCACCCCGATGTCCGCCGCTCGCTCATGCTCCAGAAGTCATACGCCGAGGGCATGCGCGCCCTCATCGCCTACACCGCCTCCTGGCAGGACGTCATCGAGATGGGCAAGGCCGGCGCAACCGACATCGATGTCGAGGCAGCCGAGCGCATGAACGACCTGCTCCTGCCGATCGTCAAGGGCGTTGGCTCGGAGCGTTCGTACGAGATGCTCGCCGTCTCGCTTCAGACCTTCGGCGGCTCGGGGTTCCTCCAGGACTACCCGATTGAGCAGTACATCCGCGACGCGAAGATCGACACGCTGTACGAGGGCACGACCGCGATCCAGGGGCTCGACTTCTTCTTCCGCAAGATCGTGAAGGACCAGTTCAGGTCGCTCATGACCATTGCCGGCCAGATCACCGAGACCGTCAAGGGCGATGAGGGCAGTGGCCAGCTCAGTGTCGAGCGCGAGCTGCTCGGCAAGGCACTCGAGGATGTCCAGGGCATCGTCGCGGTCCTCGGCCAGTGGGCCATGGCATCGCAGTCGGATGCTGAGCAGATCTACAAGGTAGGCCTCAACACCACGCGCCTGCTCATGGCATCGGGTGATCTCGTCATCGGCTGGCTGCTCCTGCGCCAGGCAGAGGTCGCGTCCGTCGCCCTCACCGGTGACGTTTCCGAGAAGGACCGCATGTTCTACCTCGGCAAGGTCGAGACGGCTCGCTGGTTCGCCCGCAATCGCCTCCCGCTGCTTGCTGCCGAGCGTGCCGTCGCGGAGGCCACCGACCTTGCCCTCATGGAGATGCCCGAAGAGGCGTTCTAATTCGAGCGGCGAACGGTTACGTCGTAGGCTCGAAGGCGTGAAGCATCGACGAGCGAGCCGGGTAGTAGTGCTCTTCATTGCCGCCTGCGGCGTGCTGCTACCGGTCTCCGAGGCATCCGCCCACACTGATTTGGTGTCGACGGTGCCCGCCGCTGGTGCCGTCCTCGACATGGCTCCCGCCAACGTCGTCCTCACCTTCAACGAAGACCTGCTCGCAGCCTCCGCTGAGGCCTCGATCCTTGACGCCTCTGGCGGCCTCATCTCGACGACCGAGGCGACGGTTGCCGGCAGCATCGTGACGATCCCGTGGCCGGCCGGCCTCGGTGCCGGTGCCTATGAGGTCGCTTATCGGGTGGCATCGGGCGATGGCCACCCGGTCACCGGAACTGTCCCGTTCAGCTACACCGGACCAGCCACTACCGCGAACCCATCCGTGGGAGCACCCGACCCGGCGCCAGCCCTGTCAAGCGCACGAGCACCTGAGCCAAGCGGGTTCGTCCCCAATCCATTCATCGTCGGTGCATTGCTCGTCGCAGCCGCGCTCATCGGCGGTTTCGTTCTCGTACGCCGGGGGCGCCAATGACGACGTCGACCCCGTCGCGAACACAGCGAACGACCTCGCCGGCACCC